>DATFGC010000465.1:0-12520 GCA_035249765.1 Gemmatimonadales bacterium
CGCTCTGGATCGTAGGGCTCCTCGCTCCGGCGATACTGATGGTCCCCCTCCAGCAGCATCGGCTCCTCCAGCTCGAATCCCTCGAGGGTGCCGTCGAGGGCGGGAGGATCGGCAACCCGCGTCGCCCGCGCCTCCGCGTCGGGTACCGGGCGATTCTCGAGCATGGGACGATGCCGCGCCGGTGGGCCGCGCAAACCACCCAGCGTCCGGGTGGTGCCCCCCGCTTCGAGGCTCAGTCCCGCGGCCACCGGCTGGCAGCGGATCACGCCGCTCCCGGTGGCCAGCTCGATCAGTTCCCCGTTGACCCTGAGCGCGGTGATCGTTCCGGCCGCCGAGATCTCGAGCGCGGTGACCCAGCGGACTCCGGTGTCGCGGGCGCGGAGCAGCAGGAACGGCTGTACCGTCCCGGTGCCCGGCAGCCCGGGGGCGGAGGCGCGGATCAGCTCCGCGCCGGGTGCCGAGATCCAGGCTCGGAGGGATGTGCCGGGACGCTCGATCCGGATCAGGATCGGTTCTTCGGAATAGGGCACGAACCGCTCGGCGCCGGTGACGAAGGGCTCGCTCCAGTCTGAGGCGGCCCACTGTCCCCGGGATTCGACGGTGATGTCCCCGCCGAAGTGCCAGGGCAGGTCGATCCAGCTGTTTATCCCCGGCTCAACCTCCACCAGGTCGAGCAGGTGGTGGGGTCCTGTGACGAGGGTCCGTTTGGCTTTTCCGGCCCGAGCGCGGCACCAGCTCCATTCGGCGCCCCCCTCGAAGGCCTCGCACCAGACCTCCCGGTCTCCCGGATTGGCGCCGTTGATCCGGGGGGCATTGTGCGCCAGCGCGGAGCGATACCAGGCCAGCTCGGGCTCGACGTAGGAGCCGGTGCCCGGATCGGGCAGCCAGTGGGCTCCGCCGGCAAACAGCGTGAGGTGGAGGCTGTCGGGATGTCCGTGTCCGCCCAGGTGGGGGCCGCACTCCAGGCTGGCGTAGCGGTCCTCGGCGCGGAGGATCGCGAGCCCCTGATCGGTCAGCAGGATGCTTTCCGGGCGCCAGGGCGCAGCGTCGGACGGGAGGGGCGGACCCATGACGGCAAGTGCCCACCAGGAGAGGCTGCCCCGGTCGGGTCGCTCCGGCGTTTCCCGGCCGGCGTCGTGGAGCCAGGCGTCGTAGAGCAGCCTCGGGGACTTGCTCTGGGGCGCCTGGTAGAGCGCGGCGAGCCAGGAATCCATTTCCGGGTCGGGCGGAAGCAGCGCGCGCCCCGCCTCGAAGATCTCCAGCGAGGCCGGCTCCGCCAGTGAAACCCCGTAGCGCGAATCCCGGCGGGCGGGATAGGTGAAATCGGGAAGCGCGGAGCGTGCCGGCGCGAGCAGCGCGGCGCGGAAGTGATCCCGTACCCCGGGGTCTTCAAGGAGATCGTAGCCGATCGTTCCGGCCCAGTGGAGTCCCTGGATCAGCCCGCGGATTGCGAAGAGGTGGTAGTTCTCGCCTTCCCACCACACGCCGTCGTTTCCAAATCCGTCGGCCAGGTGGCCCAGCAGTCCGGTGCGGGATTCCACCGTGTTATGGGCCAGCTCCTCGTCGCCGAACCATGCCGCGATGGCGGTGAGCGCCGCGGCGTGCCAGGTCTGCCGGTTGGAGAGTCCCTCGTTGAACTCGCCGATCAGCGCGGCGGCATCGTCGGCCACCCGGTTGACCCCTTCGATCCGCTCTTCCGGCATCCGGCCGGCTTCCCGGAGGATGAACGCCCCCGCGAGGTAGCTGGTGACCCAGAGCGACTCGAGGTAGGTGGAGAAAAACAGGTGAGACGGTCCCAGCACGTTGTCGCGGTTGGGAAGCTCGAAGTAGAGCGCCTCGTAGCCGGCGTAGAGCTCGAGGGCGCGGGCTTCCGCGTCGGCGTCCTCCGTGAGCACGGCTAACAGCGACAACTCGGCCATCCGCTCGGCCAGCCAGAGATGCTGGGCGCGGGCCCAGTGGCGGTGGTGCCGCTCGCCGCTGAACGCCCGGCCGCAGCGGGAACAGATATGCTGCTCTGCGCTCCAGGGGTCGAAGCGGAGCGGTGCGCCGTCGTCGGGGCAGACCCCACCGTTACGGGAGAGCAGCGCCTTGACCCGGGGAATCAGGGGCGCTCGCGCGAGCACCGGGGCGGCGCGCTGTCGCAAGGTGTCCAGCAGGCGGGCGCGATCGGGATCGGCCGGCAGGGCGGCGCCGAGGGCGGCGAGGTGCTCCGGGGTCAGCATGGCGCGATTATAGTAATTCATGCCGAGCGATGTCGCCCTCGAGGAGCTGCTGTCGCGCCCCACCGCGGCGGTGGTGGAAGCCATGCGCGGGATGGGCGACGGGCTCCTGATCCTGGGCGCCGGGGGCAAGATGGGTCCCAGCCTCGCGCGGCTGGCCCGGCGCGCCTCCCGCGAGGCGGGGGTGGAGTGCCGGGTCGTGGCGGTGGCGCGGTTTACCAATCCGGGGCTCGAGCGGGCGCTGCACGCCGACGGGATCGAGACGATCCGCTGCGATCTCTTCGATGCGGCCCAGGTGGCCGCGCTGCCTGATCTGCCCCACATCGTGTTCATGGCGGGTCAGAAGTTCGGGACCTCGGACAACGCGCCTCAGACCTGGGCGATCAATGCCTATCTGCCCGGGGTGATCGCGACCCGGTTCCCCTCCGCGCGCATCGTCGCCTACTCCACCGGCAACGTGTATCCACTCTCCGATGCAACGAGTGAGGGGCCCAGGGAGACCGATCCGGTCGGGCCGGTGGGCGAGTACGCCCAGTCGGCGCTGGCCCGGGAACGGGTGCTGGAGTTCTTCTCCCGGACCCAGCCGACCAGCATGGCGATCCTCCGGCTCAATTACGCCATCGAGCCCCGCTACGGCGTGCTGCGCGACCTGGCCGACCGGATCGTGGCCCGGCAGCCGATCGATCTGGCGATGGGGCGGGTCAACCTGATCTGGCAACGGGATGCCAACGCGATCGCGCTCCGGGCCTTTGCCCATTGCGCTTCGCCGCCCCTGGTGCTGAATCTGACCGGCCGTCCCGCGTACGGAGTGAGGTGGCTGGCGGAAGAGCTGGGGCGGCGGCTCGGGGCCGAGCCCCGGTTCACCGGGACGGAAGCGGAAACCGCGCTCTTGAGTGACGCCGGCCGCTGCGAGGCATGGTTCGGTCCGCCGGAGGTGGAGATTGCCGGGATGCTCGACCTGGTGGCCGAGTGGGTAGCGCAGGGCGGCCGGTCGCTGGGCCGCCCCACCCACTACGAGAGCAGGGAGGGGCGGTTCTAGTTGTGAGCGGTGAGCGGTAGAGCGGCTCAGCGTCTGGCAGCCAGCGGAGCTTCCTTTTCGTAGACCAGGGTGAAGCCCTCGAAGAGCTGAGTGAGCCGGAGCTGGCCGTCCCAGGTCATCGTGTAGTTGCTGGAGCCGTCGTTGGGCAGGAAGGTCACGGTGGAGCCGCTCACGGTCCAGGTCCCCTGGGTCGACTGCACCTCGGTGGTCACCACGCCGCCTTCGGTGATCCGGATCTCGGTCGCGTCCCCGAAGGTGCCATCTTCATCGAGGGTGACCGTGCCCATCGTGATTTCCGCCTTGTCTTCGCCGACCTGGTCCACGATGACCGGAAGGGAAGCGCCGTCGATGGTGATCAGGTCGTACGATCCTGCGAGGTCATCCGGGTCGGGCCCGGTCGAGTCGCTGCAGCCGGCCAGCGCGACGGCGAGCACCCCCGCGCGGAGGGTATGGCGAAGAAACTGCGGCATGACGAGGCATCTCCGGTTGGGGGTTCTGGTGGGAGACGAGCCCATCGGGCAGAGCGGGCACAGATGAGCCGGTTTCCCGGTGCTGCGCTTCGCCGCGGGATGGTGATTCCAGCCCATCCGCTGGCGCTCAACGCCGCGCGGAAGCTCGACGAGCGGCGGCAACGGGCCCTGACCCGCTATTACCTGGATGCCGGCGCCGGCGGCATCGCGGTCGGAGTGCACACCACTCAATTCGCCATCCGGCGCCCCGGCGTGGGGCTCTACCGGCCGGTACTGGAGCTGGCGGCGGAGACGGCGACGGAATGGGAAGCGGGGAGCGCGAAGCGGATCGTGAGGGTCGCCGGAGTGATCGGCCCGACCCGCCAGGCGGTAGGGGAAGCGGAGACCGCGGCGGCGCTCGGGTATCACCTGGGACTGCTCGGGCTCGGCGCCCTGGCCGATGCAAGCGACGCCAGGCTGATTGCCCACGCTCGCGCCGTCGGCGAGGTCATCCCTCTGATGGGCTTCTACCTTCAGCCCGCGGTGGGCGGCCGGATCCTCTCCTATCGGTTCTGGCGGCGCTTCGTCGAGCTGCCCGGCGTCAGGGCAATCAAGGTCGCGCCCTTCAACCGGTATCAGACCCTGGACGTGGTGAGGGCGGTGGCGGATGCGGGGCGGGCGGGGGATATCGCGCTCTACACCGGGAACGACGACAGCATCCTGCTCGACCTGCTCACTCCCTGGCCCGGCGGCGTGCGGATGGTGGGAGGGCTTCTGGGGCATTGGGCCTTCTGGACCCGGAGCGCCGTGAAGCTCCATCGTCACGCCGAGCGCCAGCGACGGGGTGAGCAGGGTGGTCTCGCCGAGCGACAGCGAAGCGGCCGGTTAGGTGGTCACGCTGAGCGACAGCGAAGCGGCCGATCTCCGGGGATGCGCCGCCTCCTCTCGCTTGCGCTCGAGGTCACCGACGCCAACGGCGCCATCTTCGACGCCGCGAACGGCTTCCGGGGCTGCATTCCGGGGATCCACGAGATCCTGCGGCGGCAGGGGTTGTTGCGAGGGCGATGGTGCCTGGATCCGAAGGAGGAGCTTTCACCCGGCCAGGCAAGGGAGATCGACCGGGTTTGCCGGGCATACCCTCATCTGGCCGACAACGCATTCGTCAGCGACAATCTGGATCGGTGGCTGAGCTGATGCGTGAAAGGTGAGAGGTGAGAGGGAAGAGCCGTCCGTCTCACCTCTCACCTCTCACCTCTCACCTCAAGAAATCCCGCAGATTCTCCGACTCGATTCTTCCCCGTTCCTCCTCGGACAGGTCCAGCAGATCTAGCGTGGCCGGGCTGGTTTCCGGAATGCGAAGCGGCATTCCGGTGCCGAAGACGAATCGCTCCGCGCCCATGGTCTCGATCAGCAGGGCAAGATGATCCTCCGGAGGACCCCAGATCCAGCAGATGTCCCAGAGGATCCGGGCGGCTTCGGCGGGAGTGGAGCCGAAGTGGACCTGCTCGATGAAGTCGCGGTCGGCGTGGGTAATCAGGAGCCGGACCCCGGAGTGGGCGCGAATCAGGGCCCGGACCGCGTGGGGTGAGAGCTCCTCGGCGCGGTCGTTGGGGTGCCGCTGCCGTCCATCCTCGAACCGGACCGCCAGCATCAGCGGCAATCCCGCGTCGGCGCATTCCCCGGCCAGCTCCAGCATCGCGCCGCCGGCCGGGTCGGTGCCGTAGAAGGTTGGATCGCTCCGGACCGCCGGAGCTCCCCGCTCGCGGGCTTCGGCCAGCACGTCCTTCCAGTTGGCCAGCCCGGGTTGGACTGCCGGCACCGGGCGGAGCCGGGGATGACGCTCCACCGCGGAGTAGAGCAGCGGATTGCCTTCGGTCGGGTCCTTCCAGAAAACCGCCGAGAGATTGGAGAGCCAGGCCTGCTCCACCCCGATGCGGTCCATGGCCTCGAGCAGCGCCTGGGGCGAGCCGCCCGGGGCGTGGCGGAAGGGGTAGCGGCCGAGGAAGGCGTTGACGTCGATGCGCATGGGACTCGTCTAGTTTACAGTATCAGAGGAGGCGCTGCTTGGCTCACATCTCACTTAGTGGTCCACTGCTTCTCTTCGCGCTGGTCGCGACGGGAGCAGGGCAGGGACCGGGTCCGGTCTCCCGGGTCGTGGTTCCCCCTGGCGTTTCCTGCACCGCGGCCCAGCTCGAGGCCGGGGCCAAGCCGGACTCCAACACGACTCAGGGAGTCACGCCGCCGGTCCAGAAGCGGCCCTATGCCCGGCCCAAGGAGCCGGTGTCTCCGCTGGCTGGCCCCGACACCACCCTGCTGAGATTCGTGGTCGATACCACCGGAGCAATCGATCCCTGCAGCATGCGGGTCCTCCAGGAATCCTCCCGCTGGTGGACCGAGAGCGTCGCCGAGGTGGTTTTTCCGGCCCGGTTCGTCCCGGCGAAGGTGGCAGGGCGAGCGATTCGGTACGTCATCACCTTTCGCTATCGGTACCAGTGATTTCCGGAGGCATTATGGCCATGAGATCCCGCTCTGCGCTCGTTACGCTCCTCTGGGGCATGGGTCTCGGCGCCCTCATCCTGGGTGTGGGAGGGCGGATCGCGATGCGGCTGATCGCCGAAGCGACAACCGGGACCAGCGGGTTCACCCTGGGCGGGACGATAACCGTAGTTTTTCTCGGGGTCATGAGCGGCGCGCTGGGCGCCCTGATCCTGCTGGCCGCCAGGGCGCTGCTGCGGCGCTGGTCCCCCGCGCCGACGCTGGTCTACTGGGCCGCGCTGCTGGCGATCTCCCTGCGGGGACTCCGGCCGATGGACCAGCTCCGGGCGGTTCTGTTTCTTCCCCTGGTCGCCGCCTTCGGCGCCCTGTTGCAGTGGCGGACCTGGCGCTACCGCCGGGCGTCCTAGTCATCGCGAGGGCCCGAAGAGCCCCGTGGCGATCCCGACGGGATTGCTTCGCTGCGCTCGCAATGACCCGCTACCTCTCACCTCTCACCGCTCACCGTCTCAAAGCTCCCGGGTGGAAAGATGTCCCGGGCATTCCCGCAGCGCACCCGCTCCAGCTCCCCGGCGGGAAGCAGGTGCTCCAGGTAGCGGAGCTTGGCCCATCCGGTACAGAGCGTAACATCCGCGCCCCAGAGCAGCCGACCCGGGCCGACCGCGGTGATGCAGGTCTCCAGCATTCCTCCATCCACCCCGCTTCCCGACAGATCCACATAGATGTTCTCCAGCCGGCGCACCGCGTGAAGCGAGTGGAGCCAGTCGCCGCCGCCGCCGATGTGAGCCAGGATGAAGGCGACCCCCGGATGGCGGCGGGCCAGCCGGCCCAGCTCGACGGCGTCGGACGCCTCCTGTCCCGGCCACTCCCGGCGGCGGTGCTGCCACACGTGATGGAGCACGGGGACCTGGTGCCGGGCCGCGGCCTCGCAGACCGGATCGAGCAGGGCATCGTCGGCTCGGCGGCTGGCCGCCAGCTTGATCCCGATCATGCCGGCCGCCAGCCGATGATCGATCTCGGCCAGGGCGTGCTCGGTGTAATTGGGATTGACGCAGACATAGCCGAGGATCCGCCCGGGGTGTTCTTCCTGGAGGCCGAGCAGCGCCTGGTTGCCCGCAGTGACGTCGGCCGGGGAAGGGAAATAGGTCGGCGAGGTGCGGCCCCAGCTTCCCAGGATGGACGCCACGTGGGTCGTGATGCCGATGCGCTCACCGGCCCGGAGCCGGCCGGCATTGCGCTCGGCCCAGTCAGCCCGGAAGCCTGCGGGATGATGGAAGTGGGCGTGCACGTCGATCAGCATGGCCGGGGATGGGCCTCCTCGCTACGCTCGGAGTGACACATCGCAACGCTCGGAGTGACACATCGCTACGCTCGGAGTGACAACCCGCGTAAGACGTCTTCCAGGATATCGAGCGCGACAGCGATATCCGCGTCGCTGTGCGCCAGTGAAACGAAGTTGTAGGCATTCCGCTTGAACAGGAGGCCCCTCCGGGCGCATTCCCTCGCCACCCGGCCGGAGAGCTCCTCGGTGGCCCACTCCAGGTAGCACATCTCCGGGATCCCGCGCGCCCCGGTGGCGAGTCTGGGGAACCGCTCCGCCAGACGCTCCAGTCCTGCCAGCAGCGTCCCACCCCGGCTGGCGAGGACGCCGGGCAGATCCTCGGCCACCGCGACCTCGAGGGTAGCGCGAGCCGCGGCCAGTGCCACGAAGTCGGTGGCCATGGTAGAAGAGATCCAGGTCTGCCCGATACCCTGCATCACCCTGGCGCTTCCGCCCACTGCCGCGAGGGGAAACCCGTTGGCCAGCGCCTTGCCCAGGACCACCAGGTCGGGCTCGCCGCCCCATCGCCCGGCGGCGCCGCCCAGTCCAACTCGAAAGGCGGTCTTGATCTCGTCGAAGACCAGCAGCGCACCGGCTCTCCGGGTCTCTGCGCGAACGGCCGCGAGCCATTCTCGCGAGGGCGCGGCGTCCACCACCGGCTCGATCACCACGCAGGCCAGCCCGTCGCCGGCCCGTCGAATCATGGCGGTGCACTGCTCGATGTCGTTGAAGGGGAGCTCGTCATAGAGCGACTGGATCGCCTGGGGAACGCCGCCGCTCCGGCTGCACCAGTCGAGCCACCCGTGGTAGCCGCATCCCAGCACCCGGTCGCGCCCGGTGTGAACCCGGGCCAGCCGCACCGCCGCGGCGACCGCCTCGGCGCCGGTCTTGAGGAAGCGCAGTTCTTCGACTCCGGGGATCAGCCGGCCCAGCTCTTCGGCCAGCGCCACCTCTTCGACCGGCGGCAGCGGGCCGACGGCACCTCGCTCTACCGCATCGACCACCGCGCGATTGACCTCGGGATGAGCGTATCCCAGCGCCACCGCGCCCAGCGCCATGACGAAATCGAGATACTCGGCTCCGGCTTCGTCCCACACCCGGCTCCCGGCGCTCCGCAGCATCCGGAGCGGCGGCCCGTCGTAGCCCGCTCCGAAGAGCGCATCGGGACGCTTGCTCCCGGTCGAGGTGATGCCGGCGACGGCCGTCCGCGTCACCACACTCTGACTCCTTCCGCCGACCAGGCAACCGGCAGCACCCGCGCTCCCGCCTCGTGCGCCGCGCTCGCGGCGCTTATCGGCTCCTTCACCAGGAAAAACATGGAGCCTCCCGCGCCGGCGCCGGCGGCCTTGCAGCCCAGGACGCCGGCTTCGGCCATGGTGGACTCGAGCGCCGCCATCTCGGCGGTGCGCATTGCGGGATCGAGCCGCTGCTGAAGCATCCAGTTCTCGCTCACCAGCCGGCCGATGCGCTCGAGGTCCTGGGCGATGAACGCCTCGGACATGCGCATCGCCACATCCGCCAGACCCCTGAGGGCGCCGAGGACCTGGCTGTCTCCCCGCCGGTAAGCATCGACCACCCGCTCGATGGCGCGGGAGGAGACTCTCGACACCCCGGTGTAACAGACCACGATCCGGCGGGCGAGCTCCGCGGCGAACCCGGGCTGGATGGCGAGAGGATGCGCGGTCGCCCGGCCGTGCTCGAACTCGAAGCGATGGAATCCGCCCAGGGCGGCGGCATACTGGTCCTGGCGGCCGCCGGGCAGTCCGGCCTCGACCGACTCGAGCGCAAAGGCTTCCTCGGCCAGCTCCAGGGGGGACCGGTGGATGCCCCGGGCCGCGTCGAGCGCCGCAACCAGCGCGACGTCGAGCGCGCCCGAACTTCCCAGGCCGGACCCGGCCGGCGCGTCGCAGCGGGTGCGCAGCTCAGCCGCTCCTAACCCGGAGCGACGGAGCGCCGCCTTGAGCAGGTCGAGGCGGCCGTCGGCGGCCAGCGATTCTGAACCGGTCAGGCGGAGGGAATCCTTGAGATCGTCGCTATGGAGCAGGAACCCGTCGCCTCCGGTCCGGACCTCGGCCTCCGCCCGGAGGTCGATCGCCGCATTCACCACCACCCCCCGCTCCTCGAGCGCGAAGGGGGCGACGTCGGTCCACCCGCCGGCAAAGTCGAGGCGAACCGGCGCGGAGGCGTGGAAAACCGGGGATTTGGGAGCTGGGGGTCCCTCGCTGCGCTCGGGAGAGCCTTGGGGGCTGGTCACTGCCGCTCCACCCACCATTGAGACAGTGTCACCAGCTCCCCGCGCAAATCCATGGTGATTCCCTTGACTCTGCGGTTTACGCCCTGGACGCCCCGGGCATGATACAGGAACGCGGCGGCCACGGAATCCTGAATCGTGCCGGCCAGCTCCATCGCGGCCCCCTGCGAAGGCAACCCCGCGATGCCGAGTATTCGGGCCAGATGGCCCAGGGCAAGATCGCCGGAGATTCCCAGCACCGCGGCGTCGAATTCCCGGGCCCGCCCTTCGACCCGATCGAGAAAAGTCGAGAGCTCGAGCTGGCGGATCTCGGCCGCGATGCCGTGGGCGGCGAGCTGGGACTGCAGCATCTGCTCCAGGGCCGCCTCGCCGCTGCCGACGGTGAGCATCTCGAAACGAAGCGGCGTTGTCACCCCGAGCCGGAGGCGAGGGGGCGACAGCTCGCCGGAGAGACTGTCCCCGGGCGTCAGCGCCGGCGGAATCGGGCCGGAGGCGGCCGTGCCGAACCCGAACAGAACGCCGTCCACCACCGCCTGGCGATCCAGCCCATCGGTCACCCGCTGCCGAGCCTCCAGCCGATCGAAGGGCGGCTTCCGGGTATTGAAGATCAGCGCGTAGCTGAACAGCAGCGGGTAATCGAGCACCGCGAGCCGGGGATTCTTCCGCACGAATTCCGCGTGGGCGGGGTTGATCCCGGCCAGGTCCAGCTCGCCGGAGGTGAGCGCGGCGAGTTTGGTGGTCGGCTCATCCACCACCGCCACCACAAAGCGGTCGAGGCGCGGCGGTCCACCCAGTCCGGCCGGAAAATCGCGATTGGCTTCGAAGACCCAGCGCCGGTTGGCTTCATAGGCAACGAACCGGAAAGGACCATTGCCCACCGGCCGCCGGTTCCATTCGGCCCGGCGCAGCCCGCCGCTTCGCGCCGCGGTGTCCAGCAGATGCCGGGGAAGGAGGGCGAGATCGGTCAGCACATCGGGGATTCTCGAGATGGGCCCTCCGAATCGCAGCAGGAGGGTCGTGTCGTCCGGAGCGGCGACGTCGACCACGCCGGCGAGATCCCGGCGCCGGGGGTATTCGCCGGCGCTGTCGCGGGCGGCGTCGAGGGTCCACTGGGCGTCCCGCGCCGTGGTGGGGGTTCCGTCGTGCCAGGCGAGGCCGCCGAAGAGCCGCATGGTGAGCACGGTGCTGTCGGGCGACCAGGTCCAGGACCGGGCGAGATATGGCACCGGCGTCAGTGCGCTGTCGTAGCGCACCAGGGTGACCAGGAGGGCATAGCGCTGAATCTGCCGGGCCAGCGGGTGAGTGGTCAGCAGCGGATTGGGACTCTGGAGGTCCGCACCGGAGGCGAGGATCACCGTATTTCCCCGCCGGGGCGCACTGGTACATGCCAAGGCAAGGAGCGTGAGGCAGGCGGCCGGAAGGTGCACCCCCAAGTGTACACCCGGGGCTAGATTCTCGGCATGCTGCACGGAATGCTCACCGCGCTCCTGCGCGGTCTGGCCGTGGTGCTCGGCGTGGTGACGCTGACTTTCTTTCTGCTGCACCTCGCCCCGGGCGATCCGGTGCGGCGTCTGCTGGGACCTGCCGCGGAGCCCGCCCAGATCGAAGCCGCGCGTCACGCGCTGGGACTCGACCGGCCGCTCCCGGCCCAGTATCTCGACTGGATCGGCCGAGCGGGTCGGGGAGACTTCGGGTCCAGCATCGCTCAGGGCCGCCCCGCCGCCGAGCTGCTCGGCGAAGCGTGGCCGGCCACCGCCCTGCTGGTACTGCTATCGATCCTGCTGAGCTGGACCCTGGGCATCGCGATCGGGGCGCTGCAGGCCAACACCCGCCGTCCCGCGCTCGACGGCCTGACCTCGGCGATCACCGTGGCGCTCAATGCCATGCCGGGATACTGGCTCGGCATGGTGCTGGTGATGCTCTTCACCTATCAGCTCGGCTGGCTCCCGGCCTTCGGCGCCGCGGGGGTGGACGCCGAGTTTCTGAGCGCGGGAGGACGGCTCACCGACCGGCTCCGCCACCTGGCGCTGCCGCTGCTCACCCTCACCCTGATCGGCCTGGGGGGCACGGCGCGGTTCTCCCGGGCGGCGATGCGCGAGCTGCGCGACGCGCCCTTCCTCCTGGCGGCGCGGGGGAGGGGTCTCCGGGAATCCCGGGTGGTGATGCGGCACCAGCTCCGCAACGCGCTGGTTCCGGTGGTGACCCTGCTCGGGCTGTCGCTTCCGGCGCTCTTTTCCGGAGCGGTGTTCGTCGAGGCGATCTTCGGCTGGCCCGGGGTCGGGCAGGTGCTGGTGCAGGCGGTCCAGGCCCGCGACTACCCGGTGGTGATGGCGGCGGCGACGATCAGCGCGGTGCTGGTAGTGGCCGGGAATCTGCTGGCCGAATTCCTGGTGACCGTCGCCGATCCGAGGACTCGCGATGCGGCGCGCTAGCGCAGCCTGGCGCCGGCTGGACCTGCGCACCCGGATCGGGCTCGCGCTGCTCGTCCTGGTGATCCTGGCCGCGGTCCTGGCGCCGCTGCTCACCACCATCGGCCCCGAGGTCCAGCGCGACGTGGTGGAGACCCGGTTTCTCGCGCCGTTTTCCTCCGATATTCATCAGGTGTTTCACCCGCTGGGCACCGACCGGCTGGGACGGGATGTGTGGGCCAGGCTGGTGCACGGAGCGCGGGTCTCGCTCCTGGTGGGTGTGATGGCCATGACGGTGTCACTGCTGATCGGCGCGATCGTTGGCGCCGCCGCGGCGGCC
>DATFGC010000466.1:0-4356 GCA_035249765.1 Gemmatimonadales bacterium
TGGCTTGGCGAGCGCCATGAAGGCCGCGAAGTTGGCCTGTGCGCCGGCATGGGCCTGCACATTGGCGTGCTCCGCGCCGAAGAGCTGCCGGGCCCGGTCGATCGCCAGCCGCTCCACCTCGTCCACCACTTCGCAGCCACCGTAATACCGCTTGCCGGGATATCCCTCGGCGTATTTGTTGGTGAGCGGGGTGCCCATCGCGTCGATCACCGCGCGGGAGGCGAAATTTTCGCTGGCGATCAGCTCGAGGCCGTCCCGCTGGCGGGCCAGCTCCAGGTCCACCAGCCCGGCGATGACCGGATCCGCCGTGCGCAACGAGGCCGCGTGGTCATGCATTCGATCCGGTCTCCTCGATCTGGGCCACCCGGCGCGCATGCCGGCCACCTGCAAAGGGCGTGGTGAGCCACTCCTTGAGGATCGCCACGCCGGTATCGTCATCGAGGCACCGCGCCGGGAGCACCAGCACATTGGCGTCGTTGTGCTCCCGCGCCAGGTGAGCCACCTCGGGAGACCAGACCACCGCCGCGCGCACCCCCGGATGCCGGTTGGCGGCGTAGCCCATGCCGAGACCGGTCCCGCAGAGAAGAACGCCCCGGGCGTTTGCACCCTGCGCAACCCGTTGCGCAACCTGGTGCGCGAATCCGGCGTAGTCCACCGCTTCGGCGCTGTGGGTCCCCAGGTCCAGGGGCTCATAGCCGAGGGCCCGGAGCTCCCGGACCAGCCGCTCCTTCATGGCGAAGCCGGCGTGATCGGCGGCGATGGGAATAGACTCTGCCATGGGAAGGAATCTACTAGAAAAACGTCAACGGTGAACGGTCAACGGTCAACGGGAATGACCCCGCAGCAGGGAACTTCTCTGCGACGCTGGTCCCGTTGACCGTGGACTGTTGACCGTTCACTGTTTCTTCCACCACATCTTCCCCGGCCCGCCCGCGGCGGCGATTCGCTCCTCGGCGAGCCGGTCCGCGGCCTGGAACGAGGGAATGCCATCCCGTGCCGCGATCGCGAATACGTTGAGGATGGTGTCGTAGATTTCCCGGGCTTTGCCCTTGGCGCGCTCCTCGGGCCACCCTTGCAGCTCCCCGTACACGTTGATCAACCCGCCGGCGTTGACCACGAAGTCGGGAGCGTAGAGCATGCCCCGGCGCTCGAGCTCCACGCCGTGCCGCTCCTCGGCCAGCTGGTTGTTGGCGCCGCCGGCCACGATCTCCACCTGGAGCCGGGCCAGGGTGTCGTCGTTGAGAATCGCGCCCAGGGCGCAGGGCGCGAAGACGTCCCCCGGCTGGTCGTAGATCGCTTCCGGCGTGGCGGTCGCCGCCCCGAATTCCCTGACCATCCGCTTCACCTTCTCGGCATCGATATCGGTGACGATCAGCCTGGCCCCTTCGGCGTGGAGGTTGACGCAGAGGTAGTAGGCCACCTTGCCGGCGCCCTGCACCACCACCGTGCGGCCGGCCAGACTGTCTCCGCCCCAGCGCTGCTTGGCGCAGGCCTTCATCCCCATGTAGACGCCGTACCCGGTGACCGGCGAGGGATCGCCCGACAGGCCCTGCAGGCCGGCCACGTAGCGGGTTTCCCGGCGCACGAATTCCATGTCGGCCGGCGAGGTCCCGATATCCTCGGCGGTGATGTAGCGGCCCCCCAGCGAATCCACGAAGCGCCCGTGGGCCCGGAAGATCGCTTCCCGGTCGGGGCGCTTGTTGTCGCCCAGGATGACCGACTTGCCGCCGCCGAGATCGAGCCCCGCCACCGCGGCCTTATAGGTCATCCCCCGGGCGAGCCGGAGCGCGTCCACCACCGCCTCGTTGGCGCTGGCGTACTGCCAGAACCGGGTGCCGCCCAGCGCGGGGCCGAGCGAGGTGTCATGGATGGCGATGATGCCCTGATATCCGGAGGCGGGGTCGTGGCAGAAGACCACCTGCTCGTGCCCCATCGACTCCATGCTGCCGAGTACGTCCATAGGACCTTTCCAGGTGAGCGGTAAGCGGTGAGCGGTAAGCGGGGAACGCGGCTCCCGCTCACCGCTCACTGCTCACCGCTCACCGTAGGTATAGAAGCCCTTCCCGGTTTTTCGGCCCAGCTCGCCGGCCGCCACCATCTTCCGGAGCAGCGGACAGGGCCGGTACTTGGGATCGCCCAGCCCGCGGTGCATGACTTCGAGGATGGCGAGGCAGACATCCAGTCCGATGAAGTCGGCCAGGGCCAGCGGTCCCATCGGATGCGCCATGCCCAGCTTCATCACCGTGTCCACCGCCTCGGCGGTCGCGACGCCCTCCATGACCGCGTAGATCGCCTCGTTGATCATCGGCAGCAGGATCCGGTTGGCCACGAATCCGGGGTAGTCGTTCACCTCGACCGGGGTTTTGCCCAGCGCCCTGGCGACCTCCAGCGTTTTCCCGGTGGTCGCGTCCGAGGTGGCGTGCCCCCGGATCACCTCGACCAGCTGCATCACCGGCACCGGATTCATGAAGTGCATGCCGATGACCTGCGCCGGGCGCCGGGTGACCGCGGCGATCTCGGTAATGGAGATCGAGCTGGTGTTGCTGGCCAGGATCGCCTCCGCATCGCAGTGCTGGTCCAGGGTCCGGAAGATCTGAAACTTGAGATCGGGCCGCTCGGTGGCCGCCTCCACCACCAGCTCGGCCCCCGCCGCGCGCTCCAGGGCGGTGTGCGGGGTGATCCGTCCCAGCACCCGGGCCGGCACGTCGGCGCCGATGGACCCCTTCTTGACCTGGCGCTCGAGATTGGTCTTGATGGTTCCGAGCCCGCGCTCGAGCGCGGCATCGGAGACATCGATCAACGCCACCTCCCATCCGTGCTGGGCGAACACGTGGGCGATCCCGTTGCCCATGGTGCCCGCGCCGACGACCGCGGCCCTGCTCATCCCGTTTCTCCCTTCGTGGTCCGCCGGGCGGCCAGCGCGACGCCGGCCAGCAGGCAGAGGGCGCCCAGCGCGCCGCCCTCGGGTCCGAACCCGCCGCCGGTGAGCCAGGCCGGCCCTTCCGCCAGGTAATCGAGCCAGGGCATCGGAAGCGGGAGGCCGCTCACCGGGGCGGCCAGCGCCGCCAGCGCGAGGTTCCATCCCAGGTGGGCGCCGGTCGCGGTCCACAGCCCGCCCGGAGAGAAGAACGCGAGACCGAGGAACACTCCCGCGATCGCGATGTTCGCCACCGCGAGTCCGGTGATCCCGGGGTTGAGCAGGTGTCCCAGTCCGAAGAGCAGCGCCAGTCCGATGATCGCGGGGAGTCGCCCGAAGGCGCGGGACAGGGCGAGCAGCGGGACACCCCGAAAGATCAGCTCCTCGGCCAGCGCGGCGGGCAGCAGCACCAAGCCGGTTGCGACCACCGACACCAGCCAGCTGGAGGGAGCGCCACCGTCATCCTGCCATACCGCGTGTCCCAGGGCGACTGCCGCGATCATGGCGGCCGCGGCGAGTCCGGCCCCGATCCCGAAGCCCCAGCCGAATCCGCGAACCCCCCGCGACGCCGGCACCAGCCCGTAGTCCGCGGCCCGGAGCCCCAGCACCCGCCGCCCGATCAGCCAGGTCAGCGCGCCGAACACCGACAGCAGCACCAGCGATTGCATCGCGGCAAGCCCGAGCGCGCTGCCGGGCGCGGCCAGCCGGTCGGAGCTCGCAATCAGCTGGAGGAACGGAAGGGTGAGGGCGAATCCCCCTACCAGAAATGCCAGGGACCAGAGCAGGGCCCCGACCCGGCCGGTCAAAGGGTCTCGACCGAGAGCGCAACCGCGTTACCGCCGCCGAGACAGAGCGTAGCCAGCCCGGTCCGGGCCTGGCGGTCGCGCATCGCATACAGCAGCGTGGTGAGAACCCTCGCACCGCTGGCCCCGATCGGGTGTCCCAGCGCAATCGCCCCGCCGTGGATGTTCACCCGATCCCAGTCCCAGCGCAGGGCCCTGCCATCGGCCAGCGCCTGCACCGCGAAGGCTTCGTTGGCCTCGATCAGGTCGTAGTCGCCGATCGACGTGCCCGACTTCTTGAGCAGGTTTTCCACTGCCTGAATCGGGGCGAAGAAGAGGTCCTTCGGCTCCCCGCCCCCGGTGGCATAGCCGGTGATCCGCGCCATCGGCGCGATCCCCTTGGCTTTGGCAAAGGCCAGCGAGGTCACCACCAGCGCGCTGGCGCCATCGTTGAGCCCGGGAGCGTTGCCCGCCGTCACGCTGCCTTCCTTCTGGAACGCCGGCTTGAGTTTGGCGAGCGCCTCGATCGTGGTGTCCTTCCGGGGACCTTCATCCTGGCCGACCCGGGTGGGGCCGCCCTTCCCCGGGACTTCCACCGGGACGATCTCGGCCGAGAATTTACCGGCCTCGATCGCCGCGACCGCCTTGCGGTGACTC
>DATFGC010000467.1:0-7760 GCA_035249765.1 Gemmatimonadales bacterium
CGGGCGGCCCGCCGTGCGGCGGAGTCGAGTGAAGCCGAAGTCCACCGGCTGGAGGCCCGGATCGAGGAGCTGGAGCTCGCCCTGGCCGATCCGTCGCGCTACGACGGAAGCGCCGATGCCGCGCGGCGGGCCGGCAAGCTCGATCGCGAGCTCCGGGAACAGCGCCGGGCGCTCGATCAGGCGCTCACCCGGTGGACCGAAGCGGTGGACGCCCTGGGCCAGCCCATTCGGTGACCGTCGCGGTGATCGGAGCCGGCGCCGCGGGCACCATGGCCGCGATCTTTGCCGCGCGCACCGGACGGGAGACGCTGCTGCTGGAAGGCACCCGGGACGGCGGCCGGAAGATCCTGATCAGCGGAGGGGGACGCTGCAACGTGCTGCCCGCCCGGGTGGACGAGTCCCGTTTCGTCACTGCCTCCTCCCCCGCGACCATGCGCAATATGCTCCGCTCCTGGCCGCTGGGAGAGCAGATCGCCTTCTTCGAGGGGGAGCTCGCCATCCCGCTGGCCGAAGAAACCGAGGCGGCCAAGCTGTTTCCCCGCTCCAACCGCGCCCGGGATGTGCGCGACGGGGTGCTGCGGGAGGCGGAGCGGAGCGGCGCGCGGTTTCTCCCCCGCTGCCGGGTAACCGGACTCCTGCCGGAAGGGAGCCGCTGGCGGATCGAGCGGGAGGGCGCACCGCCGCTGCTGGTGGACCAGGCGATTGTGGCCACCGGCGGCCGCTCGGTGCCCACTACCGGGAGCGACGGGGCCGGTCTGGACATGCTGAAGCGGCTGGGTCACACCATTCACCCGACCTATGCCGCGCTCACCCCGCTTACCGCCCGGCCGGCGCCGTTCGGCGAACTGGCCGGAGTGTCGTTACGAGTCGGGATCACAGCGCGATCGGCGGACGAGACCGCCCGGGCCGAAGGCGGGTTCCTGTTCACCCATCACGGGTACAGCGGGCCCGCGGTGCTGGACGTGTCCCACGTGGCGGTTCGCTCCCGCGCAGCCCGGGTTTCGGTCCGCTGGGGCGGGCTAGGCCGGGAGGAGTGGGAGCAGGCGCTCCGGCCGGAGGGAGCGCGCACCGTGGGCGGTGCGGTCCGGGCCGAGCTGCCGGACCGGCTGGCGGGGATGCTGCTGGCGGGGGCGGGAGTGCCTCCGGCCACCCCCCTGGCCCAGCTCCGGCGGGAAGACCGGGGCCGGCTGATCGGGATGCTGGCCGACGGGGAGCTTCCCTGGACCGGGGATGAAGGGTACAAGAAGGCGGAGGTCACCGGTGGAGGCCTCGCGCTCTTCGAGGTGGACCCGCGGACCATGGAGAGCCGAAGGCATCCCGGACTCTTTGTCTGCGGAGAAGCGCTGGACGCCTTCGGGCCGATCGGCGGCTACAATTTCCTCTGGGCCTGGGCCACCGGGCGCGCCGCCGGGAGGGGAGCGGGGGCGGTGAGCGGTCAACGGTGAACGGTCAACGGTGAACGGTGAACGGTGAACGGTGAACGGGGAGGGGTGCTCTAACGGAATCGGCGTGAGAGGCGTATTACTTCATCAATCCCTAACGGCTCTCTGCTAACGGCTATCCGTCGCGCTATCGGTCGGCGGATAGCCTGACCGATAGCCGATAGCCGATAGCTCTCCCAAGGAGGCAGGATGCTTCGCAGCGCACTCAAGCTCGCCGTCGTGGCGATCCTCACTCAGGTACCCAGCGGCTCTGCACAGTCCCGCCAGCCGAACGACGAGGAATACACCAGGAAGATCAAGGAGTACCTGCGGGATCCCCGGATCACCACGGAGCTGGTCGACCACCTGCCGGCCTCCTCCACGGTGCCGACCCCGCTCAAGTTTCTGGGCCGGGTGGTCGGAATGCCGGGGGAGCTGACCTATGCCAGGGATATCCACCGCTACTACGAGGCGCTCGACAAGGCCTCTCCCCGCGTCACCACCTGGAAGATCGGACAGAGCGAAGAGGGCCGCGATATCATCGTGCTCGCCGTCGCCAACGAGGCGACCATCAGCCAGCTGGAGCGCTACAAGGGCATGCTCGGAGCGCTCACCGATCCCCGGAAAACGACCGAGGAGCAGGCCCGGCAGCTGATCAAGACCGCCAAGCCGATCTATTATCTCACCAGCGGGATGCATTCGCCCGAAAACGGCGGTCCGGAGATGCTGATCGAGCTGGCCTACCGGCTTGCGGTCGAGGACACCCCGTTCATCCAGGCGATTCGGGACAACGTCATCACCTTCATCACCCCGGTGCTCGAGGTGGACGGCCGGGAAAAGCAGGTCGACACCTACTACTTCAACAAGAAGCGCGCCCAGGGCGACGCCCGGCTGCCCCTGATGTACTGGGGCAAGTACGTGGCCCACGACAACAACCGGGACGGCATGGGCCAGATGCTGGAGCTCACCCGCGCGGTCACCCGCACGGTCCTGGAGTGGAAGCCCACGGTCCTGCACGACCTGCACGAGCAGTCGACCTATCTCTATGCCTCGACCGGGACCGGGCCCTACAACGAGCAGATCGACGCGATCACCGTCAACGAGTGGTGGATGCTGGCCCAGAACGACGTCATGGAGATGACCAAGCGCGGGGTGCCGGGGGTGTGGACCTACGGGTTCTACGACGGGTGGACGCCCAACTACATGTTCTTCATCGCCCACTCCCACAACGCGATCGGCCGCTTCTACGAGGTCATGGGCTACGGCCCGGACAACCGGGTGGTGAACGCCGGAGCGACCACCACCAGCCGGGAGTGGTTCCGGCCCAATCCCCCGCTGCCCACCATCAACTGGGGGCCCCGCAACAACACCAATATCCAGCAGTCCGGGGTGCTCCTCTCGCTCAGCCACGTGGGGAAGAATCGCGAGCTGTACCTGGAGAACTACTGGATCAAGAACAAGCGCTCGGTGGACAAGGGAAAGAACGGGCCGGTGTATGCGTGGGTGATCCCCGCGGCCCAGCGCCGCAAGGCCGACGCGGCCGACGCGGTCAACGAGCTCCGGCGCCAGGGCCTCGAGATCCAGACGGCCACGGCGCCCTTCAAGGCGGGCTCGCTCGACGTGGCGGCGGGCGACTATGTGATCCGTGCCGACCAGCCGTACCGCACCCTGGCCGACATGTACTTCTCGCTGCAGAACTATCCCCCCCAGAACCCGTCACCCTACGACGACACCGGCTGGACCTTCCCGCTGATGCGGAACCTGGTGATCACCCCGGTGGGCGACAAGAGCGTCCTGGACCAGAAGCTGACGCCGGTGCTCGGCCACGTCCGGGCGCCCGGCGGCCTCAGCGGGACCGGGAGCGTCGTGGTGGTCGAGCACACCAGCGATGCCACCGTGGTGACCTTTCGCTACAAGCTTCCCGACCTGAAGATGCTGGCGGCCGAGGAGGACTTCGAGGCGGCCGGGCGTCGCTTCCGGGCCGGTGCCTTCATCATTCCCAACGCCGACCGGGCCCGGATCGAGCCGGTGCTCACCAGCCTGGGCCTCTCGGGCTGGGCCATGGCGCAGGCGCCGGCGGTCAAGACCCACGACCTCGACATCCCCCGGATCGGCTATATCCACAGCTGGGCCAACACCCAGAACGAGGGCTGGGTCCGCGCCGCGCTCGATGTCTACGGGGTGCCCTACACCTACTTTGCCGACCAGAAGCTCCGGGAAGGCAACCTGCGCGCGAAATACGATGTCATCGTCTTTCCCCACATCGGCGGCAACGCACAGGGGCAGGTCAACGGGATCCCCAAGGGGACCGGCGCCCCGCTCCCCTACCGGAAGACCGACGCCACCCCCAACCTCGGCGCGCTCGATCAGAGCGACGACATTCGCGGCGGCATGGGACTCGAGGGATTGATGGAGCTCTACAAGTTCGTGAACGAGGGGGGTACCCTGATCACCGAAGGCAGCACGGCGACGATCTTTCCCGAATACAACCTGACCAGCGGCGTCAATGTCGAAACGCCGACCGGGCTTTTCGTACGGGGCAGCATCCTGCGCGGGATCGTCACCGATCGCCGGAGTCCGCTGGCCTATGGCTACGAGGGCGCCCAGATTCCGATCTACTTCAGCCAGGCCCCCGTGCTCAGCGTCGGCGGGGGCGGCGGGTTCGCCGGATTCGGGGGTGGCGGAGGGGCGCCGAACCTGGGCCTGGGTCAGGTCACCACGCCGATGGCCAACCGGCTCCGGCTCTCTCCCTTCGGCAGCCCGACCGACTCCGTTCCCCCCGCCGGCTCAACCCCGGCAAGAGGTCAACCGGGTGCCGGGCCCGGAGCCGGGGGGGGCGGCGGAGGCGGAGGCGGTCAGTTCGGCGGCCAGGCGACCGCGGGCCCCCGTCCCCGGGTGGTACTCGCCTTCCCCACGAATCCCGACGACATGCTGCTCTCCGGCACCCTGGTGGGCGGCCAGGCGCTGGCCGGTCGGGCCCAGCTGGTCGATGCTCCACTCGGCAAGGGGCACGTGGTGATGTTCGCGATCCGCCCGTTCTGGCGCTGGCAGACTCAGGGCACCTTCTTCCTGGGCTTTAACGCCATTCTCAACTGGAACGATCTCGACGCGGGACGGCCCGAGCCGGCCAGCAGACCGGTGGGCGGGCAATAGCCAATCGCGGGTGAGCGGTGAGCGGTGAGCGGTGAGCGGGGTCGCATTTCCCGCTCACCGCTTACTGCTCACCGCTTACCTTTTCCGCATGGCTTCCACTGCGCAGGGACACTTCGCACTGATTTTGAATCCGGGATCGGGCGCGGGTTCCCCGGACGAGATCAGCGCGCGGACGACCACTGCGTTTCAGGCCGGGGGCCGGGAGGTCCGGATCACCCTGGCCCGCTCGGGGGCCGAGCTCCGCGACGCGGTGCGCGGGGCGATCGCGGGGAATGCCGCGGCAGTGGTGGCGGGCGGCGGCGACGGCACCGTCAGCGCCGTGGCGGCCGGCCTCCGAGGGCACCCCACGCCGCTCGGCGTCCTGCCGCTCGGCACGCTCAATCATTTTGCCCGGGATCTCGGTGTCCCGCTCGGTCTCGAGGAGGCGGTCCAGGTCATTCTGGCCGGGCACTCCACGGCGATCGACGTGGGAGAAGTCAACGGACACACCTTCCTCAACAACGCCAGCCTCGGGCTCTACCCCCACATCGTCCTGGCCCGGCGAAAGCATCCGGCCCGGGGCATGCTGAAATGGCTGATCGCTTTCTGGATCACCCTCAAGGTGCTGGCGCGGCACCGCTCCATGGCGGTCCGCCTGTCGATGGGGGACGAAGTCGCGCTCCGCCGCACCGCGATCGTGTTCGTAGGAAACAACGAATACCGTGCCGCCGGGCTCGACGCCGGATCCCGGGCATCGCTCAGCGGGGGCACCCTGGCGATCTACCTGGTCAATGCCGGAGGACGGAGCCATCCGCTCCGGCTGATCCGGCTGGCCTGGCACATGGTACTGGGCGTCGCGCTGGACGGGGATCACCTGGAGCTGGTGCGGGCCCCGGCGGTGACGGTGGAGTCCAAGCGGCCACGGCTGTACATCGCGCTCGACGGAGAAGTCGATGTCTTCCAGGTGCCTCTGGAGTTCCGTTGCGTGCCTGGGGCGCTCCGGGTGCTGGTGCCGGCTCAGGACCTGCGGCGGTAGGGCGAGAGCAGCCGCCGCCAGCTCTCCGCCAGCCGGCGGTATTCCATGGGGCAGCGGTCCCGGCGGTGCTCCGGGAGCCAGCCATCCTCGATCAGCTCGGGGTACCGGTCGGGATTCCGCCCGTGGATCCAGCAGATGATGTTGTACACCCGCTGGAGATCGAACCCGTGGTCGTCGGCGAAGGCGAGGGCATCGAGCTGGCTCCGGTGGGCATCGCTGGCGAACCACCCTACCGCGCCGAAGGCCAGGGAGTCGCCGGTGGCGCCCTGCTGCATCAGGAGGACGGTGGCGAGCTGGTCCACGGCGTCCTCCTCGCGGCCGGTGATCGGCAGGTTGAGCACGTCAATCAGGCCGTGCCCCAGCTCGTGCATCAGCGCGAAGACCAGGGTGCCGCTCACCAGATACTCGCCCCCGGCCTCGGCGGCGAAGCGTTCCGACAGGGAGCGGAACAGCTCGTAGCAGAGGGTGACCCGCCGGCTGTCGGGATTGTAGGACGCGTTGGGCTCGCCGCAGTGCGCGGTGCGGAGGACGAGGTCCTGGGGGATCCTGATCGAGTCGTTGAGCCGGGTGGCGATGGTATCGAGAAAGCGGTTGGCGATCAGGCGGGAGCGAAACTCGCGGAAGTCCGGGTCGGCCGGCTCGTATTCCGCCAGGAAGCGTCCCGAGCTGACAGTGTCCGCCACCGCGGGAGCGGGTTCGGGGCGGCGGCAGGCTGTGGACGCGGCGATGATGCAGAGGATTGCGCCAATCCGGACCATCACGGAATATAGCGGCGCTTCTCCACCAGCACGGCTGCGGTCTCGGTTCCCAGGGTAAACGCGGAGCGGAAGGTTCCCTCCACGCCGATCCGGGTGCCGTCGCGCGGCGCGCCGCCGCCTTCACTCACCACCGGCAGGGTGCCGGTGCCGTCGCTCACCCGGTAGGCGCCGTAGCCGAGCGCACCCATCGATCCTTTGACCTCGCCCGCGATCCGCACCGTCTTCCCGTCGTAGCGCGGCGGATCGTCGAGCAGGGTCTGAATCGGCACCGTACCGCCGCAGGCGCGCAGCACCAGGACGAGGGCGAGGGCGGTGACAGGGGAACGGGGAAAACCGGGAGAACGGGGAACGAGTTCCCCACGCTCAATCACCTTCCTCGTCCGCTCCCACCATCTCGCGTTCCCCATGTTTTCCCCGAGCTTCCCCCGTTCCCCTGGTGTTCCCCGCTCCCCTGTTGTGACGCCCCAGCGGGGCGGGGGGCCCACACCCCCGCAGTGTCTAGTCCGACCGGACCCCGAGCAGCTCGCGGAGCTTGGCAGGGTCGACCGGCTTGACCCAATGGTCGTCGAAGCCGGCCTCGCGGGAGCGGCGGCGCTCCTCTTCGGAGCCCCAGCCGGTGAGTGCGATCATCCGCACCTTGGCGCAGGCGGGGTTTTTGCGAATCTCCGCGGCCACCTCGTATCCGTCCATGCCCGGCATGCCGATGTCGAGGAGAACGGTGGCGGGCGGATGATCGCGGATGGCCGCGAGCGCGGCGGGTCCGTCATAGACCACCCGCGGCTCCGCCCCCATCATCTTGAGGACCATGCCGAGGCTGTCCGCCCCGTCCTTGCTGTCATCGACCACCAGAATATTGTGAGGCATCGCCATCGCAGTGAGATCCGTGTGCGGGTCCGGGCCGGGTGACCGCTGCCGTCCCTCGGGCGCGGGGATCCGGACGGTAAATTCGCTGCCCTGATTCAGCCCGGCGCTCTGCACCTCGATTCGCCCGCCATGCAGCTCCACCAGCGTGCGGGCCAGCGCCAGCCCGATCCCCAGACCCCCCTGGGCCCGCTTCAGCGTGCGGTCGACCTGGGCGAACATGTCGAACACCCGGGCCTGCATTTCGGCAGGGATGCCGATGCCGTCGTCCCTGACCGCGATCAGGGCGCTCGCACCATCGCGCCGGACCGCGACGTGAATGTGACCGCCGTCGGCGGTGTACTTGGCGGCGTTACTGAGCAGGTTCGACAGCACCTGGCCCAGCCGGATCGGATCGGCGTCCACCACCACCGGCCGGTCGGGAAGGGACACGGTCAGCTGGTGGGATGCTCCCTCGATCAGCGGCGCGCTGGTCTCGATGGCGCTCTGCACCACGGAGGCCAGATCCACCGGTTCCTTCCGCAGGTCCAGCCGGCCTCCGCTGATCCGGGA
>DATFGC010000468.1:0-2659 GCA_035249765.1 Gemmatimonadales bacterium
CAAACAGCGGGCTGATCCGGACTTCTCGGCCGCCGTCGCGCCAGCAGGGCCTGGGTCTCCGGCAGGTACTCGGTTTGGACGAACAGCTTCGAAAAGGCCGGATGGCCGGCGGCGGCCGCCGGGTCATCCAGCACGACCTCGATACAGCTGGTAAGCTGGATCCGCCGCCGGGCGACGCTCCGATTGGTGAGGGTGTGCCGCCGCCACTCGCTGTTCGAGGCCGGATCGACCGCAATCCTGGTGATCAGCTCGAGGCCTTTGTCCTCGCGGGTGATGGACACCGAATCGGGCCATGCTTCGACCCGGTACGAATCGGCCTCCCGCTGCACCGGCTGATGACCGGCGGACCAGAGGCGGCCTGTATCCAGATCCTTGAGATACAGAAACCACCCCTCGGCCTCCCGAGTCGGGTCGGCGCTCCACCGGGTGAGCAGGATATCGCCGAGCGCGGAGCAGCCCGCGCCGGCCGCGGTGATCAATACCCGATAGCGGCCGTTGGACAGCAGCCGGACTCCGTTCATCGAAGGAATCGAATGGTCGCGGGGAGCGTCTGGAGCAGCACCGCTCCATCGGCCTCAAGCGGCGCGGGGCGCCCGTCGATCGAGGCCCGTGATGCGCGGAGGCCGGTTCCGGGTGGCCGGACCAGGATGCCTCCGGGAGGAATCCGGATTCCGCCTTCAATCGCGACCGTGACGCCGGCGTCAGTCCGCCGGGCCGAATAGGAGAGCGGCCCCCACCAGGTGCTCAGGCCGCGAACCTGCACCCCACTCTCGTCGAGCCAGGCATCCGGAATGCCGGCGGCCAGGACCAGCGCGCTGTCCGCCTCCCGCTCGTAAACGAAGATGTCGGCCACCGAACGCAGGAAATCGGAGGCGACCCAGGTGTGAGGGAGATCGCCGAGAAACTTTGCCGCCCTGGGCTCGCGCCAGACGACTTCGGGCCACTGGTTCCAGGCCGCGGGCTGTTGATCGGCCATGAATCCTGCCAACAGACGGTGGGCCCGGTCGGGGAGGCCCATCCGCACCAGGGTGCCCACTGCACGGAGCTCGTAGGGGGTGTACGCCTCCCAGCGGGTGCTGGTGTCCTGCCGGGCCACGGCCTCCTTCCAGTAGCGTTCGAACGTCCGCTCCAGAGCGGGCGCGGGCAGCCTGCCCAGCTCCCCACCGGGGGATACCGCGATCGTGGTCGAGGTCGCGTCGAAGTCGCCCAGGTCGGCGGACCCGGGAATGAAGTCGATTCGATGCCGGCGCATGGCTTCGGCGATCGAGGCGTAGAGGTCCCGGGCGAATTCGTCGCGGATGGCCGCGATCCGCCGCGCGTCAGCGGGGCGACCGAGCACCCCCGCCATGGCCTCGGCATCCTTGAAGCCCCGCAGGGCAAAGAAATCGTCCCAGTAGGAATGCATCGGCTTGGCGGAGTACCCCTCGTGGCTGATCGAGGGAGGCAGCAGTCCAAAGAACACCCGCCCTTCGGCGGTCTGAAACTCCGGCGTCCGCCGGGTGTGCCGGAGCGAATCGAGATAGCCCACCGCACGATCGATCCGGGGCCAGAGCCGCTGGACCAGGTCGCGATCCCCGGTGTGACGGAAGTACTCCGCCACGATATGGATGAACTCGCCGTTGCTGTCATGTTCCGGCACCGGATCGGGGCCCCGGCGGTCCACGCAGCAGGGGACCTTGCCGCTGGCATACTGGAATCCGGCGTACCAGAGGATGAACTCCCGGACTGCTTCAGCGTGTCCGAAGCGAAGCAGCGCCGCGCCGGTCAGAGCCCCGTCGCGAATCCAGGAGCGCTCGTAGGAGCGCGATCCGGGCTGGAGGGCGGGACCATCGCGATTGATCAGGATGTAGCCGATGCTGCTCGCAATGGTCTGCTCGACGTGGCGTCCCGCGGCAGGGAGGCCGATCGTTGCCCGGTCCACCGTGCTGCGCCAGCGCGCCGTGACGCTCGCCAGCGCGGCGTCGACCCCGGCGAGGTCCCCCTGGCGGATCCGTCCCCTCGACCCGCGCTCGAAAGGAATCTCGATCGCGGTGGTGATCGAGTCGCCCGATGCGATCGCCACGGGCCACGCCAGCGCTCCGGAGGCCGCGCCGAATGGATCCCGCACCGCGACGTTTGGGGGGAGCACGCCCCGGCGCAGGTGGGTCACCAGGTCGCCGGCTTCAAACGGAAGCGCCCCGAAGCCAGCCGGGGGAAGCAGGGGAATGACGCCGCGGTCGCCGTTGACGAGCAGCCGGCGTCCGTCCCATCGCAGCGAGTCGATCCGGGCGAACCCGCCCGGCGTCCCCAGGAACTGCCAGGGCGGGTTCACCTGGAAAGGGCGGACCGCGAGGTAGAAGGTGCCGCGGAGCGGCCTGCTCCCGCGGTTCGCGATCCGGTACCGGGCGATCAGGCTGGAGCCGCTATCGCTCCCGACGGCGAGGGCCGTGACCGTGAGCGTCAGCGGACCGGCGTGCCACTCCACCGAAGGGATGGGGAGACGGGATTCGGCGAGCGACACCCGGGTGCGCACGTCGTGCCAGGTGTACAGCCGGCCGGCCTCGGTCCGGAAGAATGGCTCCGCGCTGAAGCCTCCGCTTCCCGACTCGACCGCGCCGTCTTCGTTGATCAGCGCCTCGTCGGCCGCGCCGTCGGCGCCAACCACGGTCCACTCGGCCCG
>DATFGC010000469.1:0-4108 GCA_035249765.1 Gemmatimonadales bacterium
CTGTTTCGGGGCCGCCGGTTCGGCAACGCGGGCCGAGGTCGAGAAAGAAATGCAGTCCGCGCTCTCCGGCCTGGGTGAAATCACGGATTGGGATCCCAGCCTGTCTTTAGGGTACACCCTGGAGAGAGGCCACGGTCCCATGATCCCCACCACCCTGCTCATCGCCGCCCAGATCGCGGCTCAACCCGCCCCGGCGCCAACCCGGCCCGGCGACATACCCGGACTGGCCGACGCATTCGTCAGCGCCCGGGTGGCTGCGGATTCGTTCTCCGGCGTGGTGCTGGTCGCCCGGAACGGCAGGATCCAGTACCAGCGGGCCGCCGGCCTCGCCGATCGGGAGCGCAACATCCCCATGCGACTGGACACCCGGCTCCAGATCGCCTCGACCACCAAGCTTTACACCCAGATCGCCATCCGGCAGCTGGAGCAGGCCGGCGGGCTCTCCCTCGCCGATACCGTGGGCAGATTCCTGCCTGATTATCCTAACCCGGTGGTCCGGAGCCGGGTCACCGTCGAGCAGCTTCTGGGGCACCGGTCCGGGGTGGGCTCCTTCTGGAACCGGACATTCATGGCCCGGGCTCCGGACATTCGCTCGGTGCAGGATTACCTCGAGCTGTTCCAGGGCGATTCGCTCCTCTTCGAGCCGGGCACCCGGCAGGCCTACAGCAATGGCGGTTTCGTTCTGCTGGGCGCAATCATCGAGCAGGTGAGCGGGATGTCGTACCATGACTACGTGCGGGAGAAGGTGTTCGAGCCGGCCGGCATGAGCGAAACCGTGCCCTACGACCACCGCGACCGCCTGGCCAATGCGGCAATCGGCTATACCCGGCAGAACCCCGACGGCCCCCGGGCCAGCGGGAGCGGCGCCCGCCGCCCCAACACCTGGTCCCAGGCCGGCATGTCGAGCCCCGCCGGAGGCGACTATTCCACTGTGGGGGATTTTGTGAAGCTGGCCGGCGCGCTGCTGGGCCACAAACTGCTGGACAGTGTCCGGACCGCCGCCGTGCTCGGCGCGCGCTACACGGCGGGCCAGGACTTCCGGGCCAACGGCGGGGGGCCGGGAACCAACGCCGAATTCTCGATCTATCCCGGTGGTGAGGTGATTGTGGTGCTCTCCAACTACGATCCCCCGGCTGCCACGGCGGTGGCCCAGTACCTCCGGTCGCTGATCGCCCAGCCGGCCGCGGCCAAACCACAATAGCATGCCCGCTTGAACGAGTCCGATGACACCCTGGTGGGCCGGGCCCGGCGCGGCGATCCGGACGCCTTCGAGGTGCTGCTGCGGCGGTACTTCCGGGCCAGCTACCTGGTCGCGATGGCCCAGCTGGGCGAGCGCGCCGAAGCCGAGGACGCCTGTCAGGACGCCTTCGTCAAGGCGTGGGAACAGCTGGAGCAATGCCGGGACGGGGGCCGGTTCGGCGCCTGGCTCCTCCGCATCGTGCGCAACACCGCCCACAACCGGCGCGGCTACCTGCGGGTCCGCCGCACCGAGTCGCTGGAGGACAATGCCGAGGTGTACGCCAAGGGCTCGGCCGAGAGAGAACTCGAACGGCGGGAGCTGGCCGTTGCATTGCGGGCCGCCCTGGCGACCCTGCCTCCGGTCCAGCGGGAGATCGTGCTGATGCACGACCTCGACGACTGGCGGCACGCCCGGATCGCGGCGCTGCTCGACATTTCAGAAGGCATGTCACGTCGCCATCTGAGCGATGCCCGGAGGCGACTCCGGGCCCTGCTCCGCGGGCGCGCTTCGGAGGAGGCCCAGCATGACTGATCGCGACGAGGAGCGCATCGATCTCTCTGCCCTCGGGGGCCCCGACCCGCTCCAGGAGAACTCGGTGGTCCGGGGGGCGATGCTCCGGATCAGGGCCGCGCCGGCGCGCGAGCCGCTGCTCGCGGCGCTGGCGGCCTGGTGGCGCCCCGGTCTGGCCGCGGCGATCCTGGTGTTCGCACTGGGGATCTTCCTGGCGCGGGAGCGCTCCAGGCTGGTGGAAACCGGGCCGGAGCCGGTCGAGGCCCGGTTGATCGACTGGGTTCTCGCGGGACGCGTTCCCAGCAACGGCGAGCTGCTCGCCACCTTTCAGGGATACTCGCGATGACCCGGCCGCTGCGTGGACTCCTCTTGCTCCTCGCGGTGTTCGCCGCCGGGGTGGGCACCGGCGTCGGGCTGGACCGCGCCATTGCGACCGGTTCAAAGCTCGAGACCCGCCTGAACACCGCCATGCCCGCGGTGCTGGACCGGCTCGGCCTCACGCCGGAGCAGCGGCGGGCGGTGGACTCGCTGCTGGATTGGAGCCGGCCGCGAGCCCAGGCCGCGATGGCTGAGCTGGTCCCCCGTCTCGGCGCCATCGCCGATTCGCTCGACGCGGAGCTTCGGCAGATTCTGACCCCGGCCCAGCGGGCCCGGCTCGATTCGCTGGGCGGCCGGGGGCTCTTGGTCCTCAAGCGGAAAACCAGCGGACCGGGGGGTCTCAAGGTGGACACCCTGCTGCGCAGATAGCTGCCGGGCTGCTTCCGGACAACCGTTGCGCGAGTTCATGTGTCTGACTTGTAACCCGAGCCCGGAGTCTTCCACCTGATGTTTGCGCTCTTCTCGCTCGCCCTGGCGCTCACCCAGGCGCCCGGGAGCACGGCCTCGGGACGGCACCTGGCCGCCCTGGTGGAAGCGATCAACACCCGCGACTCCAGTGCCATCATCCGTTTCGGGCGGGAGCACTATTCCGCGAGCGCGCTGGCTGCATCGGGCGGGGAAGCGCGCCTGCTGGAGCGATGGCTGGAGATCGGCACCAACTACGGCCTCCTCGAGCTGGACAGCGTCCTCGCGACCACCACCGTGGAGACCACGGCCTGGGCCCGCGGCAAGATCAGCAAGGCCTGGCTCTCGTTCCGCCTGTTGGGGGATTCGGCCGAGCCGCACCGGGTCATCCGGATCGGTCTGGGGCGGGGGCTGCGTCCACCGTATGCCGATGCCCGCGCTCCGGTGCTGACCGGGGCGGCCCTGGTCAGCCACATCGAGGATTACCTGAGGCGTCTGGCCGGTGAGGATCTCTTTTCCGGTGTGGTGCTGATCGTCCGTAACGGCAGGCCGGTGATCTCGAGTACCTACGGATTTGCCGATCAGGCGAGACGCACCGCCTTCAGGATGGACACACCCTTCGATATCGCGTCGACGGCCAAGCTGTTCACCGCGGTGGCCATCGGGCAGCTGGCGGAGCGCGGGGCGTTGCGACTGACCGATACCATCGGCAAATACATTCCCGAGCTTCCTCCGCCCCTCGGGCGTCGGATCACCATCGCCCAGCTCCTGGAGCACTCCTCCGGACTGGGAGAGCTGGGGCCCCGGCTGGATTCGGTGATGCAACGCGCCGTGCGGGTGGCCGACATGGTGGGGTTGCTCCACGACACGACCCTGGCCTTCCCACCCGGCACCAGCGTGCTGTACAGCAACCGCGGCTACGTCCTCCTCGGCGCCGTGGTCGAGCGGGCCGGCGGACGGCCGTATGCCGACTATGTCCGGCAGGAAATCTTCCTCCCCGCCGGCATGACCCGCACCGGGCTCCTCCAGGCGGCGGAGCTTCCCGGCGATCGGGCCCGCCGGTACACCCGCTACCCGGCTCTGCGGTCGGGCTGGACGCCGGGCCCGCGGGTGGAGTTCTCTCCCGAGCAGGACCTCGCACCGGGGCCTCACGGCGGGGCCTCTTCCACGGCGGAGGACCTGGTGCGTTTCGCGGCTGCGCTGACCGGTGGCCGCCTGGTGAGCGCGGCGATGCTGAAGCAGATGACGGAGCCGCAGAGGGGAACCGGACGATCGCTCGGGTTTCAGATCGGCGGCGGGGGGGTGTCGGCATACTTCGGTCACGGAGGCGGCGCGCCGGGGATGAACTCCATGCTTCGGGTGTTTCCAGGGCTTGGCTATACGGTCGTGATCCTGAGCAATTACGACTCCGGAGCGAACCTCGCCGGGGCGTATATCACCGAGGTGCTGCGCTAGTCGCGCCGGACCGGCGTGGGGCCCGGGCGGCCTCGTCCGCCGCCAAATGCATAGGCCACGTTGATCGTCATGCTCCGGGTGGTCACCCGGCTCCGGCCGGTCTGAATCACCGAGGGATCC
>DATFGC010000470.1:0-17600 GCA_035249765.1 Gemmatimonadales bacterium
GGCGTACTCCAGACCGCGGAGTGCCTGGACGGTGTAGCTGCCGGGAGGAAGGCTCAGGGTCGCGCCGCCGCGGGCATGGAAGTAGGTCGGCTCGAAGCGCCGCTGCCCCCGGTCGAAGGCGTCGTCGGCATGGCGCCAGGCGGTATCGGGGGCCCAGCCCCGTCCGTCGGCCCCGGTTACCGAGAAACGCACCGGGACCGGCGCGCCCGCGGCATCGGTGGCGCGGAGACGCAGGGTTCCGCGGGGCGACCGGTACCGGCGCGACTCGGCCCGGATGATCTCCACCGCGCCGCCCGGCACCGTCACCACCCGCAGCGAGGTGTTCCCGCCCTCGTTGCTCACGAAGGCGATCCGCCGGCCGTCGGGAGACCACCGCGGCGCGGTGTGGTCGCAGGCGCAGTAGGTGAGCTGGAACGGGTCGCCTCCGTCGCCCGGCATGAGCCAGAGCTGGTTGCGCTGGCCGCCCTGGTAGGAGCTGTAGACTACCCGGCGGCCGTCGCGCGCCAAGTCGGGCCGGGCCTTCCACGTGGTCTCCTCCCGCCGGATCTCCCGCAGCGCGCCGCCGGGTTTCGCCTCGAGCCGCCAGAGGCCGCCGGAGCCCCAGACCTGACCGCGATTGGAGACCACGACCAGCTCACGGCCGTCCGGAGACCAGGCCGGAGAGAGAAAGTGGTCGTAGCGGCTGTAGTAGTAGCGTGGCAGGGGGGCGGTGGCGGTGTCGCGCGTCAGCTGTTCGCTGACGCAAGGACGCAACGACGCGGCGGAAAGGCGCAAAGGCGCAACGGCGCAAAGAAAGACGTGCCAGCGGCCTGCGTGGGCGGTCGAGACATAGGCAACCCGACTGCCATCGGGAGACCAGCGGGGATCCAGATTGACCGCGCCATTGGCCACCAGCGCCGTCGAAGTCCCGTCCTCCAGATCCAGCAGCCAGAGCTCCAGGGCGTCGTGGCGGTAGGAGGTGTACACCACCCGCCGCCCATCGGGTGACCAGTCGGGCTGGTAGTCATATCCGGGGCCGTCGGTGAGCTGCACCGCTTCGGTGCTGCCCAGCTTCTGCCGCCAGAGCGAGCCCTGCATCGAGTAGACCAGCTCGGTCCCGTCGGGAGACCACGCCGCGGCGGAGGGGCCGCTGGTCACCTGGGGGAGGTACATCTCGCGGTAGTAGTACGGGTGCGGCACCGAGATCTGCTTCAATACCGGATCGCGTTGGGCCGCACCCGCGGAAGGGCGCAACGACGCAAGGACGCAAAGTAAAGCGCTCAGCAATCCAACTTTGCGTCTTTGCGTCTTTGCGTCTTTGCGTCGCGTCCTTGCGTCGTTCCGTCTAGTCCAACGCATCCAGGCACTCTCCCAGGACCGCCAGCGCCAGATCCACGTCCTCGTCATCGATGACCAGCGGCGGCGCGAGGCGGAGGGCGTTCTTGCCGGCCGCCAGCACCAGCAATCCCTTGGCGAAGGCCATCTGTTCCACCCGGTGCATCAGCTCGCCGGCCGGCTCCCGGGTCTCCCGGTCGGTGACGAATTCCAGCGCCTGCATCAGTCCGATGCCCCGCGCCGCGCCGAGACAGGCATGCCGCTCCGCCAGGCCGCGCAAGCCGGCCGCGAGGCGCTCGCCCCGCTGGCGGGCGTTGGAAACCAGCTCCCGCTCGACGATATCGAGGGTGGCCAGCGCCGCGGCGCAGCAGACCGGATTGCCGCCGAAGGTGCTGCCGTGGGAGCCGTGCTCCCAGGTGCTGATGGATTCCTTGGCCACCAGCGCGCCGATCGGCATCCCGGAGCCCAGGCCCTTGGAGGTGACCAGGATGTCGGGCTCCACCCCTTCGTGGTCGCAGGCCCACATCCTTCCGGTCCGGCCCACCCCGCACTGCACCTCGTCCGCGACCATCAGGATCCCGTGCCGGTCGCAGAGCTCCCGCACCGCGCTGAGCCACCCGGGGGGCGGGACCACGTAGCCGCCTTCGCCCTGGATCGGCTCCACGAAGATCGCGGCCACGTCCTCGGGATCGAGGTGGCGGGCGAACAGGTCTTTCTCGATGACCTCCACGCAGTAGATGCCGCAGGACGGAAACGTCTTGCCGTATTCGCAGCGGTAACAGTACCCGTAGGCCACGTGATGGACATCGGGGAGGAACGGCCCGAAGCCCTGGTGCTGGCGCGCCTTGCTCGAGGTCAGGGAGAGGGCGCCGTAGGTGCGGCCATGAAAGGCGCCCTTGAAGGCCACGAAGCCGGTGCGTCCGGTCGCGTGCCGGGCCAGCTTCATGGCGCCTTCGATTGCTTCGGTGCCCGAATTGCTCAGGAAGACTCGCTTTTTGCTTGTCCCTGGCGCGATCCGGGCCAGCCGCTCGCACAGCGCGGCCATTCCTTCGTAATAGAAATCTCCGCCGCAGATATGGAGGAAACGGGCGGCGGCGTCCTGGATCGCCTTCACCACCTCGGGGTGACTGTACCCGGTGGAACAGACCGCGATCCCCGCCATGAAATCCAGGAACCGGTTGCCGTCCACGTCCTCGACCATCGCGCCCTCCCCGCGGGCGATGACCAGGGGGTACTCCTTGATGTAGCAGGGCGCGGCGAAGGCTTCGTCGCGGGCGATGATGGCGCGGGCCCGCGGACCCGGGGGAGGAGAGACGATATTCGGGTAGGATTTCATAGTCGTTTCCTAGTTGGGTGAGCGGTGAGCAGTGAGCGGTCAGCGGGACGTTCCCGCTCACCGCTTACCGCTTACCGCTCACCAGCCACGGCGTCCAGCGCTGCTCCCAGCCGCCGTACGATCTCGTCGATCTCTTCCTCGCTCACGATGTACGGGGGTGCGAGCACCACCAGGTCCCCCTCGGTGCCGTTGGCCTGCCCGGTGTTGGGCCATACCATGAGCCCCGCCTCCTGCGCCGCGGCGGTCACCCGCTCGGCGACCCGCGCCGAACGCGGGAAGGGGGCCCGGGTCTCCCGGTCGGCGACGAACTCGACGCCGGCCAGCAGGCCTCGTCCCCGGATGTCGCCGACCATGGAGTGGGCGCGGAGCGGCTCCAGCGCCCGGAGCAGCCGTTCTCCCATCACCGCGCAGCGGGCGATCAGGCCCTCCTCCTCAAGGTACCGAATCACCGCCACCCCGGCCGCGCACATCATCGGAATGTGGGAAAAGGTCTGGGCGTGGAGCAATGCCCCCGCACCGCTGGCCAGCACATCGGCGATCCGGCGCGGCACCCCCACCGATGCGAGCGGAGCGAAGCCGCCGCTCATCCCCTTCCCCATCACCTGGATGTCGGGCACCGCGCTGTAGGGCTCAAGCGCCGACCAGGTGCCGGTGCGCCCCGCGCCCACCAGCACTTCGTCGGCAATCCAGAGCACTTCGTGGCGGTCGCAGATCTCCCGGATCGTGCGCCAGTAGTCGGGCCGGGGTAACGAGGCGCCGGTGGAGGAGCCGCCCACCGGCTCGGCGATGAAGGCCGCCACTTTGTCCGGCCCGATCGCGAGGAGGGTCTCCTCCAGCACCCGTCCGCTGCACTGGGGGCAGCCGGGATCCGCGCCCCGGCAGGCACAGCGGTACGGGTAAGGCGCCGGAATCCGGGGGACTTCGAGCAACCAGGGGGCGAAGAACTTCTTGTAGTGGGCCCGGGCCCCGGCGGACAGGGTGAGCAGGGTGTTCCCGTGATAGGCCGGGGCGGCCGCCACGATCACGGATTTTTCCGGCCGGCCCCGCTCCACCCAGTACTGCCGGGACAGCTTGAGCGCGGCCTCGATCGCGTCCGATCCGCTGGAGAGGAAGTAGAAATGAGAAAGGTCACCCATCGCGAGGCCCGCCATCAGGTCGGCCAGCTCTTCCGCCGGCCGGTTGGTGAAGCTGAGCCCGCTCACGTAGGCCACGCTCCGCATCTGTTCCGCGACCCGGTCCACCACCTCGGGCACCCCGTGCCCCAGACATGCCACGTAGGCGCCGCCGCACCCGTCCAGATACCGGCGGCCCTCGTCGTCGACCAGCCAGCAGCCCGCGCCGCTCACGATGAGCGGATAATCGCGGGTGAGGTTCCGGTAGAGCACGTGGGAATCGGGGTAACGGCGGGGCATGGGAGAAAGCTACCTTACTTCCCATGAAATCCGGTCGGCGGGGGATCGCAATGGCGGCGCTGCTGGGGAGCCTGGCGGGGTGCGGCACCAACCGGCCTGCCGACCTGGTGCTGCTGAACGGGGCGATTCATCCCCGGGCCGGCGATACCGTCACCGTCGAGGCACTGGCGGTTCGGGACGGGCTGATCGTGTATGCCGGCTCCGCTGCCAGGGCCCGGTCGTCGATCGGCGAGAGTACCCGGGTGATCGACCTGGCCGGGAAGATGGTGCTCCCCGGCTTCCACGACACCCACATGCATCCGCGGGGAGGACTGGGCCTCGCCGAACCCCGGCTCGATGACCTCGAGAGCCGGGAAGCGATCCTCGATTCGGTGCGGAGCTACGCGGCGGGCCACCCGGAACTCCAGTGGATCCGGGGCCGGGGCTGGCAGCTCCCGGTTTTTCCCGGCGCCAATCCCCGGAAGGAATGGCTCGACTCGGTGGTGGCGGACCGGCCGGTGTACCTCAGCGCCGCCGACGGCCACTCCGCCTGGGTGAACTCCCGCGCGCTGGCCCTGGCCGGCATAACCCGGGAGACGCCCGACCCGGCCAACGGCCGGATCGAGCGCGACCGGCGGACCGGAGAGCCCAGCGGCACCCTGCGGGAAAGCGCCACCGAGCTGGTCGCCCGGCACCTGCCCCGGCGCACCGCTCAGGAAATCGAGGCCGGTCTTCGCCGCGCCCTGTCGATGGCCAACGGTTTCGGGATCACCAGCCTCTACGACGCCGACGCGGATCCCGAGCTGCTGGCGGCGTACTCCGCACTCGACCGCGCCGGACTGCTCACCGCCCGCGTGGTAGCGGCGCTCAGTACCGATCCCCGGGCCGGACCGCTCCAGCTGGATTCGCTCCGGGCCTGGCGGGGCCGCTATGCCGGCACCCGGTATTTTTCTCCTCGCGCCGTCAAGATCTTCGTGGACGGCGTGATCGAGGCGGGAACGGCGGCCCTGCTCGCGCCCTACCAGGGAAGCACCCGAAGCGGGGAGCCCAATCTGTCGCCCGGGGCGCTGGATACCCTGGTCGCCGCCCTCGACGCCGCCGGCTTCCAGGTACATACCCACGCCATCGGCGACCGGGCGGTCCGGATGTCGCTCGACGCGTTTGCCTTCGCGCGCCGGCACAACGGCCCCCGGGACGCCCGGCCGATGATCGCCCACCTGGAGCTGATCGATTCCGCCGACATCGCCCGCTTCGCGGCGCAGGGCGTGGTCCCCAGCTTTCAGCCGCTCTGGGCCTACGCCGACAGCTACATCCGCGATCTCACCGAGCCGGTGCTGGGTCCGGCCCGCTCCCGATGGCTCTACCCGATCGGCTCGGTGAGCCGGGCCGGCGCCCCGCTGGCGGCGGGAAGCGACTGGTCGGTTTCGTCCATGAATCCTCTCCTGGCCATTCAGGTCGCGATCACCCGGCGTCCGCCCGACACCACCACCGGACCGGCCTGGCTGCCGGAGCAACGGGTGACCCTGGCGACAATACTCACCGCGTACAGCGAAGGCGGCGCCTGGGCGGCGGGCGAGGAAGCCCGCACCGGCACCCTGGAGATCGGCAAAGCGGCCGACCTGATCGTGCTGGATCGCAATCTCTACCGGCTGCCCCCGGTCGAGATTCATTCGGTAAGAGTCCTGCTCACTCTGCTGGACGGTCGCGAGGTGTGGCGGGACCCGGCCCTGCGGTGAGCCGCCCCGCGCCCGGCTTGCGAGGGGTCGAGCCGCCCGTGTAGCGTACAGCCAGGTTTGCTGCGAGGAATGTGGATGCGATTTCGGTCAATGACGCTTGCGCTCGCGATGGCCTGCCTGGGCGGAACCAGTCAGGCGCAGGCGCCCAGGCCGGCCAAGCCGTTGCCCGTCATCCGAGGCGAAGTGCAGGACACCTCCGGCGTCGCGCTTGCCGGCGCCCAGGTGGAGATACTCGGCGCCGAGCGTTCGACCACGACCTCCGCCAAGGGTGCCTACCGCCTGGAGCGGATCCCCCCGGGCCGCTATTGGGTGATCGCCAGAAGGATCGGGTACGCGCCGATCCGCGCCGCGCTCACCTTCAATGCCGGCGACGACCGGGAAATCGTCTTTCAGCTCGAACCCCTTCCCCAGGTGCTTCCCGAAGAAGTCGTCACCGCGGCCGATCTCCGGTGGCAGCAGCGGTATCGCGACTTCCTCTGGCGCTCCCGGTCCGGGCCGGGACGCTTTCTCACCCGCGACGACCTGAAGAAGGATCAGCGCAACTACCTCGATGAGGTGGTCAGCCGGTACCTGGTGTTCGGCCGATTCGATCCCTCGGTGAACGCGTTGTCCATCGGCAGCGGCCGGGGAGCCGGTGCCGGCCGCAGCTGCAGTCCGATGGTCTCTCTCAACGGCAACACCCCGCTTGGGGGGTGGACCCTGGGCGACTTCCACACCGAAGACGTGGAAGCGGTGGAGATCTACAGCCGGTCTCGATCGTTCCCGATCGAGTTCCAGCACTGGCAGGGGCGCTGCGGGCTGGTGGTGGTGTGGACGAGATAAGACGCAAAGGCGCAAAGACGCAAAGACGCAAAGACGCAAAGACGCAAAGACGCAAAGACGACGCTATATTTCCCGCATGGATGAATCAATGACTCGACGCGGTCTGATCAAGAGCGCGGTCGCCGCCGCGGCGGGTGCGCTTGCGTTCCCCTCCCTGCTCCGCGCCTCGGCGGGCACGCCGATGATGGTGTACAAGGATCCCAACTGCGGCTGCTGCCACAAGTGGGTCCAGATCATGCGGACCGCGGGATTCGAGGTCTCGGTGCGGGACACCGGCGACATGAGCTCGATCAAGACCCGCTACCAGGTCGGACGCACGCTGGCGTCCTGCCACACGGCGCTGGTAGGTGGCTACGTGGTCGAAGGCCACGTGCCCGCGGACGTGATCCGCAAGCTTCTCGCCGACAAGCCCAAAGTGCTGGGCATCGCGGTCCCGGGGATGCCGGTCGGCTCTCCCGGCATGGAAGGCACCCCCAAGCAAGCCTACGAGGTGCTGACCTTCGACGCCGCCGGCAAGACCACGGTGTTCGCCAGGAGATAGTGGGCAGAACACCCGCTACTCGCGATCCGCTATCCGCTATCCGCTATCCGCTATCCGTCACTTCCATTTGGTTAGAATTTCTTCCCGCGCAAATCGCCGCAAATTCACTCGGAATAGCCCGTAGGCCAGTCCGCCGAGCAGAATCGCGCCGGCCAGACCTACCAGCGGCCACATCATGGCGGGCCGCCCCAGCAGCGCGACCAGGATCAGGGTCGTCGGCATCACGACCAGCCCGGTGAACTGCATGGCGCCCGGCACGTCGGTGAAGCGGGCCGAGACCCGGAGCGCCAGGAGGGCTGCCACCACCGACATCGCGGGGGCCAGGAGCAGCAGCGCGACGAGATTCCCCGATGTCGGCAGGATGATCGCGTCGACCGTCCACCAGGATCCCGCCATGGTCATCAGGCTCCCGGCGACAAACGCGGCCCAGGTGATCAGCATGGCGGGAACCACCGAGGCGACCAGCTTGGCCAGCAGGAGGTCACGGTCCCGGATCGGGGTGGCCAGAATCGGCTCCAGGGTACGCTGCTCCTTTTCCCGCACCAGCGCGAGGGCGGCGGCACTGGCCGAGAGCACGATGGGCATGAGCAGGTAAAACATCGTCAGATCCCGCATCAGCATCCGGGCCAGGCGCTCCTCCAGGGTGGTACCGCGCAGGCTGGAATCCCGGGACACCGTCTCGAGCAGCATGGTGACCGCGGCATCCTGACCGCTCTGGCCCTGCTGGAGGAGGACGGGAAGCAGGGCGAGCACAAGCAGGGGAAGGAGAATGGCGACCAGAGGGAGCAGCATGTACGCGGGCCAGACCTGACGGTTGGACCGCAGGTCGGAAAGCTCCTTCCGGAGAAACAGGAGCAGCGTATCCCGCTTCATGCTTCGGCCTCGCCCACCGCGCGCAGGTAGATCTCCTCCAGGGAAGTGCGCTCCGGCGCGACCGCCCTGATGGCGGCGCCGAGCCGCACCGCTTCCCGCACCACCGCTGGAGTGTCGCGATCCAGGTCGTCGAGCGTGAGGCGAAGGGTCGTCGAGGTCGGGGAATCGCTTCGCTCCGCTCGCGACGCCTTCACCCCGGGGAGGGCGGCCAGCCCCGCGGCCAGCGCGCTCCCGTCTCCCGCGAGCTCCAGGGTGAGCCGGGGTTCTCCGGCGGTGAGCTCGGTCCGCGGCCCGAACACCAGCATCCGGCGGCGCATCACCCCGATCAGGTCGGCGAGCTGCTCCGCTTCCTGGAGATTGTGGGTGCAGAGCAGGATGGTGCGGCCTTCGGCGCGGAACCCGGCGATCAGGCTGCGCACGTCCCGCGCGACCGCCGGGTCGAGTCCGGAGGTCGGCTCGTCCAGAAAGATCACTGAGGGCTCGTGCAGCACCGCCCGGATCAGGGCAAGGCGCTGCTTCATTCCCTTGGACCAGGTCGCGAAGGGGCGATCCCGCGCGTCCCACAGCTCGAGCCGCCGGAGCCACTGCTCGGAGCGGGCGCGAATCACCGCCTCCTCGAGGCCGTAGAGGCGCCCGAAAAGCTCGAGGTTGGCCCGTCCGCTGATCCGGTCGTAGAAGCCCGGCGTTTCGGTGAGCAATCCCACCCGCGACCGCAGCTCGGCGCCGGCCCGGTCCTCTGCGGGCAGCTCGATGCCCGCGACCCTCGCGGTCCCCCCGGACATCGGGATCAAACCCAGCAGCATCCGGATGGTGGTGGTCTTCCCTGCCCCGTTGGGGCCCAGGATGGCGCAGAGCTTCCCCTCCGGAACCGAAAAGGAGAGGTCCGCGACCGCGGTGAGGCCGCTGAAACTGCGGGAGAGGTTTCGGGCTTCGATCATGGGAACCTCAGCCTTCAGCCTTCAGCCTTCAGCCCTCAGCCTTCAGCGACTGATGGCTGAAGGCTGATGGCTGATGGCTCTCAGAATTGCGTGATGATCGTATACACCCCCAGCGCCGCCATCAGCAGGGCCACCGTGGCGCCCGCGGCCGCCAGCAGCGGCGGATGGCGGTATCCCTGCATCAGGTCGGTCCGGCGGGAGGCCAGCAGCATGGCGCCGAGTCCGATGGGGAGTACGAAGGCGTTGAGCGCTCCCACCGCGATCAGAATGGTGACCGGGCGGCCGATCGCCAGGAAGATCGCGGTCGAGATCAGGATGAACCCTACGATCATCGTCGAGGTGCTCCGGGGATCGGCGCGGCGCGGCGCCGGCAGCAGGGTCCGGACGAACGAGACCGAGGTGTACGCCGATCCCACCACCGAGGTGATCGCCGCGGCCCACATGACCGCCCCGAAGAGCCGGTAGCCGATCGCGCCGGCGGCGTGCTGAAAGACCGAGGCCGGAGGATTGGCGGGGTCGAGCCGGAGCCCCTGGCTCACCACCCCGAGCGCGGCCAGGAACAGCACCACCCGCATCAGGCTGGCGACTCCGATGCCCAGGATGGCGGAGCGGGTCGCCGAGCCGATCGACCCGGGGCCCACGATTCCCGCGTCGAGCAGCCGGTGCGCTCCCGCGAAGGTGATGTATCCGCCCACCGTACCGCCCACGATGGTAACGATAGACAACGCATCGAGCCGGCTGGGCGCGACGGTGCGGACCAGCGCTTCGCCCAGCGGGGGCGCGGCGGCCACCGCCACGTAGAGCGCCAGCACCACCATCACCCCGCCCATGAGCTGGGCAAAGCGGTCCATGGCGCGCCCGGCTTCCTTCACCAGGAACAGCCCGATCGCGATGGCGGCGGAGAGCGCGGCACCGAGCCGGGGATCCAGCCCGAGCAGGGCGTCGAGCCCCAGCCCGGCGCCGGCCACGTTGCCGATGTTGAAGGCCAGCCCGCCGATCGCCACCAGCACGATGAGCAGCTTGCCCAGGCCGGGCAGCACCCGGTCGGCCAGGGTCTGGGCGGGGAGCCCGGAGGCGACCACCATGCGCCAGACGGTGAGCTGGGCTCCCAGGTCGAACAGCACGCTCACCAGGATGGCAAAGCCGAAGCTCGCGCCCAGCGCGGCGGTGAAGACCACCGTCTGAGTGAGAAACCCCGGCCCGATGGCCGAAGTGGCCATGAGAAAGGCCGCGCCCAGGAGAACCCGGAGCCGGCTCGTCGCGCTGTGCTGGATCAGGCAGCCTCGAGTGCTGAGGGCCCGCAACGGTAACCCGGCGATGGACCTGCCGCCACCGGCATTAGTTTCCCGCTCCATGACAGAGACACCCTGGCGGCCGCGGAAGGTCCTGGTTTCCGATCCCTTGCACGAGGGACTCGGTACCCGGCTGGCCGAGGCGCGGCCCGACCTCACCATCCACGAGCGCGGAGTGGCCGATGTCACCGAGGCCGACGTGGCCTGGGCCGATGTCTTCGTCGGGTTCCGTCCCCCCCGGACCGGCGCCTGGCGCGAGCTGCCCTGGGTTCACTGCATCGGCGCCGGAGTGGATGCCTGGGCCTTCCGCACCGGGCTGTCGCCCCGCACCCTGCTGACCCGCACCTCGGAAGACTTCGGGCCCCAGATGGGGGAGTACTGCCTTTCCCGCGCTTTGGCGGTCACCCAGCGGCTTCGCCATCTCGATTCCGAGCAGCGAGCCCGAAGCTGGAAGCCGAAACACCCCGAGCGGATCCGCGACACTCTGGCGCTGGTGGTCGGCACCGGAACCGTCGGCGCCGGCATCGCCCGCGCCCTGCTCGGCGCGGGCTGCATCGTGAACGGACTTTCACGAAGCGGTCAGCCTCGGGAGCCGTTCGGCCGGGTATTCCCCCTGCGGAATTTTGGCGATGCGGTGGCCGGCGTCCGCTGGCTGGTGCTGGCCTGCCCGCTCACCGAGGAGACCTGGCACCTGCTCGACCGGGACCGCCTGGCGGCGTGCGGCGGGGCCTACCTGATCAACGTGGGTCGGGGCGCCCTGGTGGACGAGGCGGTGCTGCCGGAAGCGCTGGACAACAGCTGGCTCTCCGGCGCCGCGCTGGACGTCTTCGAGCGGGAGCCGCTCCCCGAAAGCTCACCGCTCTGGGCCCGCGAGGAGGTCACGATCTCTCCTCACATTTCGGGACTCACCACCGTGCCCGGCGCCGCGGCGGGGTTTCTGGAAGTGCTGGGGGACCTCGAGGCGGGGAGGACGCCCAGGCTCCGGGTCATGCTAGATCGGGGGTATTGAAGGGCGGAAAGACGCAAAGACGCAAGGACGCAACGAAAGAGCCCCGCCGGAAGAGTATCCGGTGGGGCTCTAGGTTCTTACTTTGCGTCTTTGCGTCTTTGCGTCTTAAATCTTAAACCGGAACCCCCCCGTGAGCGGCACCATCAGCGCGGTGCCGTCGGCGAAGATGTCCGACGAGGTCTTCTTCATGGCGAAGTCGGCCTGCACACTCCCCATGAGGCCGATCCGGTCGGCGAACCACCAGGTCACCGTGCCGCCCGCGTTGACGGCGAAGTGAGCGCTGTTCTCGACGCCGGTCGCGTCCTTGAGGACCTGATTGGGCGAGAAGACCATGAGGCCGGGTCCGGCATTGAGCGCCACGGTCACCTTCTCGGTGCTCACCACGTCGAACACCGCCTTGACGAAGGCGTGCAGCACGTTCCACTGCCGGTCGTTGGGGCCGCCGATGACCGGCTCTTCGCTGTGGTGGGCCCAGTCGGCGGTCACGCCGAGGTGGAGCCGGTTGCCCAGCTGGATCGTGGCGCCGGCCCCGAAGGACGACTGGCCGTGGAGACTGTCCTTCGCCGCGCCGAGGGGCTTGGTGTAGCCTCCCCGCACGTCGAGGGTGGCGTACCTGTCTTGAGCGAGTGCGGGACCCGCCGTGAGGGCGAGAAATGCAACCGCGCAGACCGGGCGAAGGACTCTCATGCGTTGCTCCAGGAATGTGGGTGCGAGGATGTCGGGGGCGGCACGGCCCAACCCGCCACCAATCAACGCTTTCGGACCGGTTTGGTCAAGATGCCACCCCCGGGGACCGCCTCTCCGGCCCGCTGGCGGCCGCTCGGCAGCAGAGTACTTTCCTTCGGGCTCCCCTCCCTTACCTCAGTACGGAAACACAGCAATGCCGAATATCGGCGAGTTCCATCCCCAGCTGGTCCATTTTGTCATCGCGCTCGGCGTGGTGGGCATTCTCCTCAGGATTGCCTCGCTGGCCGGCCGGGGGGCCTGGCTCAACCCCGCCGCAGCGGCGCTGATCATCCTGAGCGCGGGATTCTCGATCGCAGCCGCAACGTCGGGCGACCAGGCCCACGGCCCCGCCGAGCGGGTCCCCGGCGCCCGGGAAGCGGTGCAGGAGCACGAACACTGGGGCAATCGGACCCGGAACCTGCTGATCGCCCTGGCCGGGGTCGAGATGCTGATCCTGATCTGGTCTTCGCACCGGGCCGGCCGGGTCCTGAAGGTGCTCTCCGCCGGAACCGGGCTGGTGGCGCTGTTCTTCATCTATGAGACGGGGGAGCACGGCGGCGAGCTGGTCTACAGTTACGCCGGCGGCGTCGGCACCCGCTCCGGCGATCCGGTTGACCTGTCCAACGCGCTGGTCGCGGCGCTCTACCACAAGGCGAGGCTCGACCGCGATTCGGGCCGGGCCGAGGACGCCGCCCGGCTGACCGACGAGCTGGCCCGGCTCCGTCCGGAGGACCCCACAGTGAAATTCCTGGTGGTCGAGTCGAAGATCCGGGACCGGAACGACCATCAGGGGGCGCTGGCCGACCTCCGGATGATGCAGGTGGCGGCTGACGACGCCCGCCTGGCCCCTCGTCGGGCGCTGCTGACCTCCCAGGCCTATGTCGGCGCCGGTCACCCCGACAGCGCGAAAGCGGTGCTGGCCGACGCTGCCCGGCAATTCCCCAACAACCGGGCGATCCAGGACGCGCTGGCCAGGCTGCCCTAGGCGCGCAGGTGGTCGGGCCGCCAGTGCTGCACCGCGCGCTTGATCTCGTCCTGGGTCGTGATCTCACCCCGGGTGATCCGGTCCAGCATGTGGGGCACTTCCGCATCCGAGGCGAACCGGATCGCGATCAGCTGCTCCAGAGTGAGCGCCTCGATCTCCTCGTGCCGGTCGGGCATCAGCCGGGTGAGCCGGAGATGCTCCTCCAGCCGAACCACCCGGTTCTGCACCGTGAGCACCATCCGCCGGAGCAGCATGAACCCGGCGACCAGCGCCAGCGCCACCACGGCGGCCCAGATCGTCCCGCGGTGCGGCGTGCGGATCATCACGATCAGCGCAATGCCGGCATTGACCAGGAGGAGCGGCAGAACGACAAAATGCCATGGCGCGTTCCAGCGGCGATGGTTGCCGTAGTTCTGCACGTCGTCGTCGGACATGGGAGACCTCATCACGTAGGCGGTGGGCGTCTCGGAGTGAGCGGTGAGCGGTGAGCGGTGAGCGGGAACAGCCTTTCCCGCTTACCGCTCACTGCTCACCGCTTACCATCGCATATCGCTTCCTGCACCAGGCGTAGACCGGCAGCCCCACCAGCAACAGTCCGCCTCCAATGGCCGCATCGCGCGGGGCGTTCACGATGGTGTTCAGTATGAGATACCCCGAAAACAGGATGAACACCACCGGGGTGAGGGGATAGCCCCAGGTCCGGTACGGCCGGGGCATCCCCGGCTCCCGGCGCCGGAGGACCATGACCGCCGCGCAGGACAGGGCGTAGAAGAGAAAGCTCACGAAAACCATGTAGGTCAGGAGCTGGGTGTAGGTCCCCGTGAACACGAGGGCCGAGGCCCAGAACCCCTGCACCACCATCACCCGGTTGGGCGACCGGTGTACCGGATCGAGCTTGGCCGCCCAGCGAAAGAAGCGGCCCTCGAGCGCCATGGCGTAGGGGATGCGAGCCGAGGTAAAGACGATCCCGTTGTTGGCCCCGGTGGTGGAGATCAGGATCGCGATGGTGATGAACGCTCCCCCTGCCGGCCCCAGCACCACCCGCATCGCGTCGGCCGCCACCAGGGTGGAGGCGGCGGTGGCCGCCCTGCCGAGCACCCAGATGCAGGCCAGGCTCACCCCGACGTAGAGCACGGTGACCAGCAGGGTGGAGAACACCATCGACCGGGCCATGTCTTTCCCGGGATCGCGCAGCTCGCTCCCCACGTAGGTGGTTTCGATCCAGCCGTCGTAGGCCCCCAGCACGAGGATCATCGCGAGTCCAAAGGGCGCGATCAGGGTGCCCAGCGGCTCGGCGGGCCAGAGCGGCTGGATATTCGCCGGGCCGCCCCCCGGCAGGAGGAAGCAGAGGGCCACGAACCCGATGACCGCGCCGATCTTGATCAGCGTCAGAACATTCTGGGTGGTCGCTCCGGTCCGGAGCCCGAAACAGTTGAGGGCCGTGAGCGCCAGGATCGAAGCCCCCGCCACCAGCTTGATGCCCAGTGGGGACATCGGAAAGAAGAACCCGAGATAGGAGCCAAAGGCGACTGCCACGAACGCCAGCGCGGCGGGATTGATGACCACCGCCGCCCCCCATCCGTAGAGAAAACCCCAGAGGGGCCCGAAGGCGCGCTGCAGATAGATGTACTGGCCGCCGGCACGGGGCATCGCCGCACCGAGCTCCGCCACCGCGAGCGCACCGAACAGCGAGACCACCCCGCCGGCGATCCAGACCATCAGGGTGGGAAAGGAGGCCGAGAAAGCGGCGGCGATGGCGCTGGGGACGACGAAGATCGACGCGCCCACGATCGTTCCGACATTGATCATGGTCGCATCGAACAGGCCGAGCTGGGGTTTCAGACCGTCGGAGGCGGTGAGCGGTGAGCGGTGAGCGGTGAGCGGCTGGACCGCGGCCGGGCCGGGAGCGGTGAGATCGGTCATGGGTCTCGCTGGGGTGGGTGGGTCCCGCTTACCGCTCACCGCTAACCTCTCACCGCAAAGTATAGTATCCTTTTTCCACTGCGCCGTTACTCCGCTCCCCCTCAGCACCCACGGATCCGATGAGACGCTCGCTTGCCCTGTATTCGGTCGCGCTCGCGCTGCCCGCGCTGCTCACCGCTCAGCCGCCCCAGGCTGCCCGCCAGGGGGCCGATACCACCGCGGGCGGCGGCCCCCGCGCGAGCCAGTTTTCCGGGCTCCGGTTCCGGGGCATCGGGCCCGCGTTGGCCTCGGGCCGGGTCGGCGAAATCGCGATTCATCCCGGCGACAAGAGCGTTCGCTACCTCGCGGTGCATTCGGGCGGGGTCTGGAAATCGGTGAATGCCGGGACCACCTGGTCGCCGGTCTTCGACGCCCAGGCCTCCTACTCCATCGGCACCATCGCCATCGATCCGTCCAACCCGCTCACGGTCTGGGTGGGTACCGGGGAGAACAACAGCCAGCGCTCGGTGGGCTGGGGAGACGGCATCTACAAGTCCACCGACGGCGGGCGCTCCTGGAACAATCTCGGCCTCAAGGAGTCGTTCCACATCGGGCGGATCGTGATCGATCCCCGGACCTCGGACGTCGTCTACGCCACCGCCATGGGCTCGATGTGGTCCCCCGGCGGAGACCGGGGCGTGTACAAGACCACCGACGGGGGCAAGAACTGGAAGCAGGTCCTCAAGCCCGACAACGAATGGACCGGCGCGTACGAGCTGGCCATGGACCCGCGCAACGGCGACGTGCTCTACGCCACCACCTATCAGCGGGGCCGCCGGCAGTGGGGCTTCATCGACGGCGGGCCGGGGTCGGCGGTGTACAAGAGCACCGACGGCGGTAGCACCTGGAACAAGATCAGCCGGGGCCTGCCCTCGGAGGAGCTGGGCAAGATCGGCCTGGCCCTCTCGCCCGCCGATCCCAACGTGCTCTACGTCCAGGTCGAAGCCGCCAATCGCGCCGGCGGATTCTTCCGCTCCCGGGACGGGGGCCAGAACTGGGAACGGATGAGCACCCGCACCGCCGGCCCGCCCTTCTACTACCACAAGCTCGCCGCCGATCCGAAGAACGTGGACCGGGTCTATTCGGTGGACGTGCAGATGATGGTGAGCGAGGACGGGGGCCGGACCTTCCGCTCGATCCAGGGCCGCTCCATGCACGTGGACAATCACGCGGTCTGGATCGACCCCGACGATACCGATCATCTCCTGGTCGGCAACGACGGCGGGCTGTACGAGACCTGGGACCGGGGCGCCAGCTGGAGCTTTACCGGGAACCTTCCGGTCACCCAGTTCTACAAGGTCGACGTGGACAACGCCGCGCCGTTCTACAACATCTGCGGCGGCACCCAGGACAACAACACCCTCTGCGGTCCCTCGCAGACCCGGAACAACCACGGGGCCGGGAACGCCGACTGGTTCGTGGTGGTGGGCGGCGACGGCTTCCAGCCCCGGATCGATCCGACCAACCCGGACATCATTTACGGGCAGTCCCAGCACGGCGAGCTGGCGCGCTACGACCGGAAGACCGGCGAGCGGGTCGGGCTCCAGCCCCAGACCGAGCCGGGCGAACCGGCCAGCAAGTGGCACTGGGATGCTCCGCTCATCATCAGTCCCCATTCCAATACCCGGCTCTACTTCGCCTCCCAGCGGGTGTACCGCAGCGACGACCGGGGCGATACCTGGCGCCCGGTCAGTGGCGACCTGAGCCGCCAGCTCGACCGGAACCGTCTCCCGATCATGGGCCGGGTCTGGAGCCTCGACGCGGTGGCGAAGAACACCTCGACCTCGCTCTGGGGCGCGGTCGTCTCGCTGACCGAATCGCCCCGGCAGGAAAACGTGCTCTGGGCCGGCACCGACGACGGGCTGATTCACCGCTCCGACGACGGGGGACAGAGCTGGCGGAAGACCGACACCATCCCGGGGGTGCCTTCGCTCACCTTCGTCGCCGACATCGAAGCGTCCAACCATGACCCCGCGGTGGCCTACGCGGTCTTCAACAACCACAAGCAGGGCGATTTCAAGCCCTACATCTATCGCAGCGCCGATGGAGGACGGAGCTGGACCTCGATCGCCGGCGACCTGCCGGTGCGGGGCCCGGTGTGGACCGTGGTCGAAGACCACGTGGATCCCAATCTCCTGTTCGCGGGAACCGAGTACGGAGCCTACTTCACGCTGGATGGCGGAAAGAAGTGGCTCAAGTTCGGGGGCGGGCTTCCCACCATCCAGGTGCGCGACCTGGCGATCCAGAAGCGGGAGAACGATCTGGTGGTCGCGACCTTCGGCCGCGGGTTCTACATCCTGCATGACTATTCCCCGCTGCGGAACGCCACCCGGACCCTGGCCCAGCGCGCCGCGCTCCTGCCGGTCAAGGACGCCAGGCTCTACGTCCCGGCCCAGCCGATGGGCGGCGGGCCTCGCGGCTCCCAGGGCGACGCGCTCTACACCGTCGCAAATCAGCCGGTCGGCGCGGTGATCACCTACTACCTCCAGAGCCCGCTCCGGACCCTGCGGCAGCGGCGCCAGCAGGCCGAGCGCACCGCGGCCCAGCGCAACGCCGATGTGTTCTATCCCTCCCTCGACAGCCTTCGCGCCGAGGCGCGGGAGGAGGCGCCGGCCGCGATCCTCACGGTCACCGACGAGCAGGGCAACGTCATTCGCCGGATCAGCGGACCCACT
>DATFGC010000471.1:0-9850 GCA_035249765.1 Gemmatimonadales bacterium
ACCCCGATGTTCAAGCTCCCGCGGGAGGCGCCGCTCCGCGGGGGTGGGACCCGCGACAAGCCGTTCGGCTTCTATGACGCGACGGTGGACGGCGGGTGGGAAGTGCCGGGCGAGCCCTACACCCAGGCTCCGGGCACCGATTTCCGCTGGTGGCGTTCCCGGATGCTGGGGGGCCGAACCAATCACTGGGGCCGGATTTCCCTGCGGCAGGGGCCCTATGATTTCAAGCCGAAAACCCGGGACGGACTGGGCGCCGACTGGCCGATCAGTTACGAGGACCTGGCGCCCTACTACGACAAGACCGAGCTGCTGATCGGGGTGTACGGCGGCGACGATGATCTGGAGAACACGCCCGGGTCGCCGCCGGGAGTGCTTCAGCCCGCCCCGGCGCCCCGGGCCACCGAGCTGCTCGCGAAGAAGGGCTGCGCCCCGCTCAATATTCCGGTGATTCCGGCCCACCTCGCCATCATGACCACCCGCCAGGACGCCGCCACACTGCCGCAGCGGCTCCACCCCGGGAACCGGCTGGCCCAGCGGGTGCTGGCCCAGTCGATGCGCAGCCGACAGGCCTGCTTCTGGGCCACGCCCTGCGGATGGGGTTGTTCGATCAAGGCCAACTTCCAGTCCACCACGGTGCTGCTGCCGCCCGCGCTCGCCACCGGGAACTGCGACATCATCGCCGACGCAATGGTGCGGGAGGTGACCCTCGACAAGGCGGGACGGGCGAACGGGGTGAGCTATGTGGACAAGCTGACCCGGCGCGACCGGCACGTGAGCGGCAAGGTGGTGGTCCTCGCGGCCAGCGCCTGCGAGACCGCGCGGATTCTGCTCAACTCCAAGAGCGCCTCTCACCCCAACGGACTTTCCAACAGCAGCGGGCTGGTGGGCAAGTACCTGATGGACACCGTCGGCGCCGGTCTCCAGGGACAGATCCCCGCATTGGAGAACTGTCCCCCTCACAACACCGACGGCGCCTCCGGCATGCACATGTACATGCCCTGGTGGCTTTACAAGGAGCAGCTCGCGGGGCAGCTCGGCTTCGCGCGGGGATATCACATCGAGTTCGGCGGCGGACGGGGGATGCCGGGCGCGGGGATCTTCGGAGGCCTCGAGAATTTCACCAACGGGTCCTACGGCCAGAAGTTCAAGGAGGATGCCCGCCGCTACTACGGGTCGTTCATGTTCTTCGACGGCCGGGGGGAGATGATCCCCAACGAGGATTCCTACTGCGAGATCGATCCCGATGTGGTGGACCAGTGGGGCATTCCGGTGCTCCGCTTCCACTGGAAGTGGTCGGAGCACGAGACCAGGCAGGCGGCCCACATGCTCAAGACCTTTTCCGAGATCATCCAGTCCATGGGCGGCAAAGTGGTTGGCGGACGGGTGGAGACCGACGGCGCCCGGGCGATCGCGCGCGGGGGTCAGATCATCCACGAAGTGGGCACCTGCCGGATGGGCACCGATCCCAAGAGCTCGGTGCTCAACCAGTGGTGCCAGTCCTGGGATGTGAAAAATCTGTTCGTGACCGACGGGGCGCCGTTCGTGTCGAACGCCGACAAGAATCCGACCCTCTCCATTCTCGCGCTGGCCTGGCGCACGAGCGACCGGCTGGTCGAAGAGCTCAAGAAGGGGAACCTATGAGATTCGATTCCTTGGACGAGGGGCCCACAGATTACACAGATTACACAGATGCAAATGAACAACAACAAAAAGCATCTGAGGGTGGGGCCGATCAGGACGAATCTGTGTCATCTGTGAAATCTGTGGGCTCCTTGGGCACGAGCGACCTTGCCCGCCGGGACGCCCTGAAGGCGATGGCGGCCGCGACCGGACTGCCGGTGCTGGCCAGCTCCCTTGCCGCCCAGCAACCCACCCAGCCGTCCAGCCGTCCTGCCGTCCAGCAACCCAAAGTCGGTCCCCGTGGAACGCCGACCGATCCCGATCTGCTGCATCCCAGGAAGGACTGGCCCCGGAAGCTTTCCCCGGCCGAGCTGGCGACGCTCACCGTGCTGGTGGACACCATCATCCCGGCCGACGCGAAGTCTCCTTCGGCTAGTGCGGTGGGAGTGCCGGCCTGGATCAACGAGTACGTGAGCGCCCCCTACGACGGGCAGATGCGCGATCTCATCCGGGTGCGAGGCGGGCTGGCCTGGCTCAATGTCGAGAGCAGCAAGCGGTTCGGCCGGACCTTCGCGCGCCTCACGGCAGCCGAGCGGGAGCAGATCTGCGATGATATCTGCTACCTGCCCAATGCCAAGCCGGAGTTCAAGTCGGCGGCGCGATTTTTCGATCTGGTGCGGGACCTGACCGCGGTGGGGTTCTACACGACCGACGCGGGGATGAAGGACCTCCAGTACATCGGGAACATGGCGCTGCCGAAATTCACCGGGCCGCCGCCCCAGGTCCTGAAGCATCTGGGACTGGCATAGCACGGTGAGCGGTGAGCGGTGAGCAGTGAGCGGGAAAGGCTCTTCCCGCTTACCGCTCACTGCTTACCGCTCACCCTCCCGACGATCGCCCGCACCCGCTCGGGGTCCGTCTCGACCCGCCGGTACTCGTCCGGCTGGTAGGCTTTCCCCATGAACACCCCTTCGCGCCGGAATTCCATCCCGCTGTCGCGAATCCCGCCGGCGCCGAGGTGGATCTCCTGCACTCCGGTTTCCCGTACGATCCGCATCGCGTTGGCTTCGTTGATCCCGCCGCCGGCCATGACGGTGATCCGCCCGGCTCCCTGAGCCACCAGCGCAGCGATCGCCTCGCTGCCCAGCAGCGCGCTGGGCGCCTGCCCGGAAGTGAGCACCCGCTCGATGCCCAGGCCGATCAGCGTTTCCAGCTCCCGGGCCGGCTCGCGGACCAGATCGAAGGCCCGGTGGAAGGTTACCGCCATGGGTCTCGCCGCTTCCACCAGCAGGCGGGTCAGCGCCTCATCCACCCGACCCCCGGGATCGAGCGCTCCGATCACCACTCCGTCGGCCCCGCGAGTGCCGGCCTCGGCGATGTCCCTGAGCATGACCTCGCGCTCGTCTCCATCGAACAGGAAATCGCCGCCCCGGGGGCGGATCAGCACGAAGAGCGGCAGCCGCACCCGCTCCCGGACCCCTACCAGCATGCCGACACTGGGGGTGACCCCCCCTTCGACCAGGTTGGCGCAGAGCTCCAGCCGACCTGCCCCGGCCGACTCCGCCCCGAGGGCGGACGCGACCGTCGCCACACAGGCTTCGACCAGCACGATTTCCGAGGGAGACATGGTGCGGCAACCTATGGAAGACGGGGCTGCGCCGCCAGCGGGCCGGAGTTAGGTTGGCTGCGCGGGGAGTAGCGGGGAAAATTGGGGGAAAACCGGGGGAAGACCGGGGGAAAACTGGGAGGGGAAGGGAACGACATCTTGCGGGCCCTGCATCAGGTGATTCTGCGGACCAGGGAGATCCGGGACGGCGTGCCGGTGTTCGCGGGAACGCGGATCCCGGTGACCCGGCTGCTGCAGCATCTGGAGCGCGGCAAACCGCTGGAGGCCTTCCTGGAGTCGAACCCCGAGCTCCAGCCCGAGGTGGCGCTCCAGGCGCTGGCCCTCGGTCTCGAAGCCCTGGTGAAACAGGTGCCGCTGGAGCCAGGACCCTCGCAACGCTCCCTCCTCCCCCGGCTCGACGCCGCCGGAGTGATCGTGAACGCGGAGGAACTTTCGGTAGGGCAGGTCGTAGGGAAGCGGGTACGGTGCCCTGCCTGCCGGATGCTGGTTTTTCAGTCCTGGCCCGAGGGATGGGATGCCCATGCCGCGACCCGGTGCCGCGGTCTGGCGGGCGCCGGACCCGAGGCACGGAAGGCTAATTTCAAATCGCGCTATGCACAGCTCTTCCGGAGCTGATTGTCCGCGCTAGAGGAGTGTTGCATGCGAGCCTTTGCGTCGTTGCGTCTTTGCGTCTTTGCGTCGGTCCTTGCCACCGTTGCCCGCGCGCAGGCGCCCACCGACTCCGTGCTCCCGGTGGACCCCGCCGTCACGGTCGGCACCCTGCCCAACGGGCTCCGCTATTACATCCGGGTCAATCACCGCCCCGCCAAGCGGGCCGAGCTGCGGCTGGTGGTGAACGCCGGCTCGGTGATCGAGGACCCCGATCAGCGGGGCCTGGCGCACTTCGCCGAGCACATGGCGTTCAACGGGACTACCCATTTCAAGAAGCAGGAGCTGATCGACTACATCGAATCCATCGGCATGCGGTTCGGCGCCGACCTCAACGCCGGCACTTCCTTCGACGAGACGGTGTACGAGCTCCAGGTTCCCACCGACAGCGCCCACATCGTGCGCAAGGCTTTCGAGATCCTGGAAGACTGGGCCCATGGCGTGACCTTCGACACCACCGAGATCCGCAAGGAGCGTGGGGTGGTGCTGGAGGAATGGCGGCTGGGGCGGGGGGCGGGGCAGCGGATGTTCGACCAGCAGCTTCCGGTGCTCTTTCGCGGCTCGCTCTACGCCGAGCGGCTTCCGATCGGGACCCCCGAATGCATCCGAACCTGCACTGCCGAAGCGCTGCGCCGCTTCTACCGGGACTGGTACCGTCCCGACCTGATGGCGGTGGTGGCGGTGGGCGACTTTCACGCCGGCGAAATCGAGGCGCTCATCAAGCAGCGCTTCTCCGGCATTCCGAAGCCGGCCTCGCCGCGAGCCCGGCCGATGCCCACGGTTCCCCCGCATCAGACCCCGGAAGTGTCCATTGCGACCGATCCGGAGGCCACCAGCACCTCGGTGTCGGTGTACGTGCAGCGGCCCACCGGCGCCCGCGGAACCATCGCCTCCTGGCGGGAAGAGCTGATCGAGGATGTGGCCGCCGGAATCCTCAACCAGCGGCTCTACGAGCTGACCCAGAAAGCCAATCCGCCCTTTATCGGCGCCGGGGCCGGGCGGAACACCCTGGTGCGCACCTCCGAGGCGTTCAGCTTCGGCGCCGGGGTTCCCGATTCGGGAGTCCGGGTCGGTCTCATCGCGGTGCTCACCGAGCTGGAGCGGGCGGGCCGGCACGGCTTTACCCAGTCGGAGCTGGACCGGACCCGGCTGGAGTATCTCCGCGGCATGGAGCAGGTCTACACCGAGCGGGACAAGACCGAGTCGAGCTCGTTTGCCTCGGACTACGTGGACCACTTTCTCACCGGGGCGCCGATTCCGGGTATCGCGAACGACTTCGCCCGGGCCCAGCGCGAGCTGCCCGCCGTCACCCTGGGCGATCTGAACGCCGTCGCCCGGGGCTGGCTCACCGGCGGGGCGCCGGTGATCCTGGTCAACGCCCCCGAGAAGAACAAGGCGCTGATCCCGACGCCCCAGGAGCTGCTGGGGCTGTTCGCCTCGGTCAAGCGGTCCGACATCGCCGCGTACGCCGAGACGGTGTCCGACGCGGCGCTGGTAAGCGCGGAGCTCCGGCCCGCCGCGGTGACTGCCGAGCGGCGCGACAGCGTGGCCGGCACGCTGGAGTGGACTCTCGCCAACGGGGTGCGGGTGGTGCTCAAGCCCACCGACTTCAAGGCCGACGAGCTGCTGTTCCAGGCGGTGGCTCCGGGCGGCATCTCCCTCGCCCCCGACTCGCTGCTGCCCAGCGCCCAGCTCGCCGCCCAGGTGATCGGCCTGAGCGGGCTGGGCAGCTTCAACGCGGTAGACCTGCAGAAGCGCCTCGCCGGCAAGGCGGTGAGCCTGTCGCCCTACATCGGCTCGTTCGACCAGGGACTCTCCGGGCGGGCGAGCCCCAAGGACGCCGAAGCCCTCTTCCAGCTCGCCTATCTCCACTTCACCGCGCCCCGCCTCGATACCGCGGCAGTAGCCGGGTTCATGGGGAACATCCGGGCCGCGCTGGCCAACCGGAGCGCCAGCCCCGGGTCGGCCTTTAACGACACCCTTTCGGTGACCCTGGCCCAGCACCACCGCTGGGCCCGCCCGGTCACCGCCGCGCTGATCGACGAAGTGCGGCCCCAGGCGTCCTACGATTTCTACCGGGCCCGTTTCGCCGACGCATCGGGCTTCACCTTCTACCTGGTGGGAACGTTCGACGTCGATTCGATCCGGCCGCTGGTGCAGACCTACCTGGGGAATCTGCCCGCCCGGGGCATCACCGAGCGGTTCCGCGATCCGGGGATCACCCGGCCTGCGGGAGTGGTGGAGCGCACGGTACGGAAGGGAATCGAACCGAAGAGCCAGACCACCCTGGTCTTCATCGGGCCCGGCAATGCGGCCCGGGAGGAGCGGTTCGCCATGGAGGCGCTGGCCAGCGTCCTGGAGCTTCGGCTCCGGGAGGAACTCCGGGAGGAGCTGGGCGGCACCTACAGCGTGAGTGTATACGGCTCGATCAGCCGGGTGCCCAAGCAGGAATACACCGTCCGCATCAGCTTCGGCTCGGCCCCCGAGCGGGCCGACTCGCTGGTGCGGGCGGTCTTCGCCCAGATTGACACTTTGCGCAGCACCGGGCCCCGGGCCACCGATCTCGCCAAATTCAAGGAGACCGCGGTGCGCACCCGGGAGACCAGTCTCCGCCAGAACGGCTGGTGGCTGGGCCAGATCGTGGCCTCCCGGGTGGAGGGCGATTCGATGGCGGAACGGCTGGCCCTCGACCCCCAGCTGGCCCGGATCACCCCGGAGGTCATTCGGGCCGCGGCGCGCAAATATCTCGACGACAAACGCTTCGTCAGGGTGACACTCCTGCCGGAAGGGCCGAAATCATGAGACCGGGGCTCCTGTTGCTGGCCGTGATGTCATTGCGAGGCGGCGACGCCGCCGAAGCAATCTCGACCGGATCGCCACGGGCCCTGCGGGCCCTCGCGATGACCACGGATTCGGCCCTCATCCGAGGGGTGGACTCCATCTTCGCCCCCTGGAGCCGGACCACCACACCGGGGTGCGCCGTCGGGGTGGACAAGGGTGGGATGCCGCTGCTGCGGCGGGCCTACGGCATGGCGAACCTGGAGACCGGAACGCCCTGGACCACCCACACGATCTCGGAGAGCGGCTCGGTCGCCAAGCAGTTCACCGCCGCGGCGGTGGTCCTTCTGGCCCGGGACGGGGTGCTGTCGCTCGAGGACGACATCACCAAGTGGATTCCCGAGGCCAAGGGATTCGGCCGGAAGATCACCGTCCGTCATCTGCTGACCCACACCAGCGGCCTTCCCGACCGGTACACCCTCCACCAGGTGCAGAACCGGCCCGCCGGCGAGACCGATCACGACAATCGCGAAGTCATCGCCATGCTGACGGGTCTCCGGGAGCTCAACTTCGATCCCGGGGAAGACTACGAATACAGCAACACCGGATACGTGGTGGCCGCCACCATCGTGGAGCGGGCCAGCGGCAAGTCGCTGCAGGCCTTCACCAGCGAGCGGATTTTCCGCCCCCTCGGCATGGAAGACACCCGCTGGCGCGAGGACCATCGCGTCGTGGTGCCGGGGCGAGCCTCGGCGTACTCGGGCACCCTGACGGCCGGCTACCGCAACGATCATCCGTTCACCCGGGTGATCGGAAGCGGCGGTCTGCTCACCACCGTGGGAGATTTTCTGAAGTGGGAGGCCGCGATGCAGGCCGGCACCGGGCCGTGGGGCACGGTGCGCGATTCGCTCCAGCGCACCATGCGCCTCAACGAAGGCACCGGAATCACCTACGCGCTGGGTGTGAGCGTGTCCACCTGGCGGGGGGTGCCGGCAGTGACCCACACCGGCTCCACCGGGGGCTACCGGGCCGCGCTCGCCCGGTATCCGGAGCAGAACGTCGCCGTGGCGCTGCTCTGCAACCTGGGCAGCATCAATCCCGGGGTCACCGCGCAGCGGGTGGCCGCGCTGGTGCTTGGCTCGGCGCTCGCCGCCGCGCCCGCCGATCCCCCGGCGGTTCCGGTGAGCGCGGAGACCCTGGCCGGACTCGCCGGCACCTATTATTCGCCACGGACCGAGCAGGCCATTCTGCTGTACGTCAACCGGACCGGGGCGCTGGCGGACAGCTCCCAGAACACGATCCTGATTCCGGTCGGGCCCGCCCGTTTCCGGTATCGGGGAAGCGAGCGAATCCTGACCGTGGTACCGGCCAAGGCCGGTGAGCCGCTCAAGGTCCAGATTGCCGCGCCGAACGCCCGAGCGGTCGAGTACATCGCCGTGCCCCGGGCAAAGCTCGACGCTGCGAGCCTGGCGGCGTACGCGGGGGAGTATCGCAGTCCCGAGCTGAATGCCAGCATCCGGCTTTCGGTGCTGCGCGACACTTTGCGGCTGGAGCAGGGGTGGCGGGAGAGCGAGAAGCTGATCCCGGTGTATAAGGACGGTTTCTTATTCCTGGGCAGCGGCGAGATTGCCCGGTTCGAGCGGGATCGCCGAGGCCGCATCACGGGACTCGTGCTGTATGCCGGGCGGGTGCGGCATCTACGGTTTACTGCGGTAAGCGGTAAGCGGTAAGCGGTGAACGGTAAGAGCTCCCCCCGCTTCCCGCTTCCCGCTTCCCGCTCACCGCTCACCGCTCACCGGTGCAGTGGACCAGGAGTAACGCCATGCCCGCTGTCCCGCAGTACGATCGTCCGGATCCCTCGGAGTACGCCCCCTTTTACGCCGGGTACGTCGCCAAGGTGCCGGAGGGCGATCTGCTGGTGACGCTGGAGGCGCAGATCGGCGAATTCTTTCAGTCGCTGAATCCGATTACCGACGCGAAGGGACAATTTGCCTACGCTCCGGGGAAGTGGACCATCAAGGAGGTGCTGCTCCACGTGGTCGACGCCGAGCGGGTGTTCTCCTACCGGGCCATGCGGATCGCCCGGGCCGACGAAACCCCGTTGCCCGGCTTCGACGAGAAGGCCTGGGTGCCTCAGTCGGGTGCCAATGACCGCACCGTCGCCGATCTGCTGGGCGAATTCCGCGCGGTCCGCACTGCGACGGGTGCGCTGCTCCGCCATCTCCCGGCGGACGCGGTGACCAGAAGGGGCATCGCCAGCGGAAACGTCGTAACGGTCCGGGCCCTGGCCTGGATCATCGCGGGCCACCCGATGCATCATCTCGGCATTCTGCGAGAGCGCTATCTTGTCTGAGGTGGGCCCCGATACGCTGGACCTCCTCCGAGCGGCCCTTGCGGGCCGCTATCGCATCGACCGGCTTCTGGGCCGGGGGGGGATGGCTACGGTCTACCTCGCCCAGGACGAGCGCCATAACCGCCAGGTGGCGGTCAAGCTCCTCCACGCCGAGCTGATCCGGGCGCTGGGAGTCGAGCGGTTCGGGCGGGAGATCGCTATCGCGGCCCGGCTCAGCCATCCCCACATCCTTCCTCTGCTGGACAGCGGCGCCGTCAACCTCCGGGAGGGGGAAGTGGCATCGCCGTTCTACGTCATGCCCCTGGTCGAGGGGGAGTCGCTCCGGGCCCGGCTGGAACGCACCCCGTTAATTCCCCTTCGCGAGGCGCTCCGGCTCACCACTGAAGTGGCCGACGCGCTGGACTACGCCCACCGGCAGGGGGTGGTGCACCGCGACATCAAGCCGGAGAACATCCTGTTCTCCGAGGGGCACGCGGTGGTGGCCGATTTCGGCCTGGCCCGGGCGCTGGGCGAAGCGGCGCCCGCGACCCTTACCCAGGCCGGCCAGACCCTGGGCACCCCGCAGTACATGAGTCCGGAGCAGATCACCGGCGAGCAGGAAGTGGACGGGCGTTCCGACCAGTACTCCCTGGCCTGCGTGCTCTATGAGATGCTGGCCGGCAAGCCCCCGGGGGATACTGCCAACCTCCGCTCCATGCTGATGCGGCGGCTCTCCTCGGCCCCGCCCCGGATCCGGGAGTCGGCGCCCGAGGTGCCCGAGCACGTCGAGGCCGCGATGGTCCGGGCGCTCTCGGTGGACCGGACCGAGCGGTTCGCCACCGCGG
>DATFGC010000472.1:0-2081 GCA_035249765.1 Gemmatimonadales bacterium
TTGCCGCCGGCGAGCCGCGCGGCCGCCAGCTCCGCATTCGGCGGCAGCGCCGACCGACCCGCCGGGATTCGGACGAAGTACTCCGGGGCGGGACCGTCCATCCCCAGCAATTGGCCCGCGATGACGGGATGGACGGTGATCGGATCCTGCCAGCCGCCGGGGAGCGAGCTCAGCAGCCCGTGCAACACCAGCGGATGGGTGGGATCGAAACAGCCGAGCAGCTCGTCCGGCGCTTCCCACAACCGGTGGGCCAGCCCCATGGTGGGGTAGGTGCGGGACGGATCGTTGGCGCAGGCGGCGTAGATCAGGCCCGCGGCGCTGTCCACCACCGGCTGCAAGCCAAACGCCAGCACGAAACACCCTGCCGGCGCCAGACCGAGTTCCGAGACGACCCAGCCGAAGGATCCCGGCGCGAGCTTGCGCGCGGGCGGCCGCGGCGCCGGTTCCTCGAGCCGGTCGGTGAGGAAGCGGGCGGTGGGATCCTCCCGGAAGAAGCGCTTCCGCGTCTCGGCGTACCGGGTGAGGTCGAGGGTTTCGCCGACCCTGTCGGCCGCCGGCGGGAGCCCCTCGCCTGCCCCACCGGTTCGCTCCTGCCAGAGCCAGCACAGCTCCCGGCGAAGATGCAGCGTGACCTGGCTCAGCCAGTGGTACCCGATGGGGTCACGGGGTGTCACACCGGGAAGAAAGGACGCGGCGCGGGCGCGCGGTCGGAGCGTGGCGGTCATCGCGTCACGGCTTCACGAAGGAGGGACCGATGGTGGCCTGCTGCCCGTTGACCCGGACCAGGACCGCATAGGTGCCGGCGGGGATCGTCGCCAGGTCCGCCGCGCTCAGGACCAGCCGCTTCTGTCCCGCGCTCACCGCCGGCGTATCGAAGGACCGGACGATGACGCCGCCGGCATGAAACGCCACCACGATGTCGTCCGCGGCGGTTCCCAGGAGGAAGCCGTTGATCCGCAGTTGGGCGCCGGAAATCTGCGCGGTGGTGACCGTCGGGCGGAGCCGGGCGACCAGCAGGTTGCTGCCGCGCGTGCGGTTGCCGGTCAACCGCTGCCGCAACGCGAGAGGATGCTCACCGGCCGAGAGCGCGGTGCCCGCGGTGATGGAATCTTCCGGCGCCCCGCCCAGCTGCGGACCCTGCATCCGGATGGTGATGCGGTCGGGACGCTGGCTCACGATGCGCACCGGTACCGGCCCGAGGGTGCACTCGAGATTGCTGAGGTGAAGGTCTTCGCCGAACAGCTCGACCTCCGCCCCCGCGTCGAAGCTCCCCGGATCCATCCGGAGGAGTCGTGGCCCGAGCGACGGGAGAACGTCCAGCACCACGCCGTCGAGCCCGATGGTCGCGGTGGGCTGCTGGGTGTAATCGACGCCCACCAGGAGACCGAACCGTTGCGGCTCCGGGGGCAGGATCATCACCGGCCGGACCTGGAACGCCACCGACACCCGGTATTTCTCGTCGGTACCCTGCATGACCTTCGACAGGAGATCCGGACTCGCGTCGTCGAAGGTCACCTTGAGGGGCTCGGGGTTGTTCTCCAGCGCGGTGCGATCGGCCGCGGACAGGCCGCCCAGTGCCAGGAAGTTCCCGACCTGAAGCGCGGACATCGCCCGGCCGACCAGCTCGTGGGCCTCGGCCGTGTCGCTCTCCCCGGTGTTGTCGTAGGCGGTCAGGAGGTACTTGAGCACCATCCAGAGCGGAATCGGCTCGCCCTCGATCCGGGGAGTGTTCTTCAGCTGGCCGTCGAGCTGGGCCTCGTAGAGAAAGACGTTGAGACGGGGTCCGGAGCCCGCTGCCTTCTCGGGCCGGCCGCTCTTCACGTCTGGGACGACCCTGGCCGAGAGATAATTCACGACTGTCCGGGTGGTGGCGCCGATGGCGCGGGCCGAATCCGCGAGGGCCATGGTCTCCGCCTACCACGGCCGCAGGTAGCGTCGCGCCAGCCGAGAACCCACCGAAGAGGGTCTGGGTTCGGAAGCGACCCGGTCCGAGACGGTTCGAGGGCCTTCGACCACGACCTGGATCGCACCGATGGACACCGTGACCTCGTTCGGCTCGACCGAGGACCTGCCGGGCGGGG
>DATFGC010000473.1:0-3944 GCA_035249765.1 Gemmatimonadales bacterium
AGGACCCTGGTGTACGTGGGTGAGGCGCCCAACGCCGGTCGCCAGCTCTGGGTCCGTCCGCTGGGATCCCTCGAGAGCCGCGCGCTCGCGGGAACGTTGGGCGCCATGGGTCCTTTTGTTTCCCCCACGGGGGACTGGGTGGGTTTCATCGCGGATGGGAAGCTGCGGAAGGCGCCCCTGGCCGGAGGCCCGGTGGTGGTCCTGGCCGACTCCGCGAACCAGACCCTTGCCGGGGGAGCCTGGCTCACCGATGGAACCATCGTTTTTACCCGTGACGACTGGTCCTTGTACCGCGTCAGCGAGAACGGTGGTGTCGTAACCCGCATGCCCCCCGTGGAAAGGCAGGGGGTGATCTTTCCTCAGCCGCTGCCCCGGCCCGACGCCGTGCTGTACACCACGTGCGACAACGCCTGCGCTCGAATGACCGTCGGAGCGCTCAATCTCACGACCGGCAAAGTGGTCCCCCTGGCGGAGGACGCGACCAACGCCTGGTACTCCGCGACCGGACACGTGGTGTACCTGCGGAGGGATGGAGCGGTCTTCGCGATTCCGTTCGATGCGAAAGCACTGGAGGCGCGGGGGGCTGCCACACCGGTGTTCGACGGGGTGCAGCTCCAGGGGGGCACCACAGCCGCGTTCGCCCTCTCACCCGGAGGCACCCTGCTGTACGCCAGCGGCGCGGTGCTGCGTGCCGGAGAAATGGTTCGAGTGGATCGCGCGGGAATCGCGACACCGATTGATCCCGACTGGCCGCCGATGACGCTCTTCGCGGCCGCCCTCTCCCCCGACGGGACCAAACTCGCCCTCGACATCAACGAGGGCCCCCGGAACGACATCTGGATCAAGGTGCTGGACAAGGGACCGCTGACCCGGCTTACCATCGACGGGCACAGGAGCATCCGGCCTGCGTGGACCCCGGACGGCCGCTCGGTGAGCTTCATCACGGCCGACTCGTCCTGGAGCGTGACCACCCTCCGGCCGGACGGGACCGGCGAGCCCGCTGTCATCGTCCCTCCGGACAGCCTGGGCGAACCAGAATCGGCGACCTGGGCTCCGAACCGGGACTGGCTGGTGCTCCAGGTCCGCAAGGCGGGACGACGGGATCTGCAGGCGCTGAGGGTCGGAACGGACACCGTCCTGCCGGTGGCCGCGATGCGGGGGGTGGACGAGATCGCTCCGGCGATCTCGCCGGACGGCCGCTGGATTGCCTATGCCTCGACCGAGACCGGCCGGGGAGAGGTGTACGTGCGATCATTTCCTGACGTGAAGCGAGAGCGGCACCAGATTTCCACCCTGGGCGCGCGTCACCCCGCGTGGGCGGTGAATGGTCGAGAGCTGTACTTCGTCACCGACTCCCGGACGCTGATGGCGACAGACGTGACCCCCGGATCGGAATTCCGGTTCGACACACCGCGTGCGCTGTTTTCGACGGCGGACTTTGTGCAGCACGCCTATTATCGCGGATATCTTCCGGAGCCCGGCGGGCAGTCGTTTCTTTTTTCCCGGCTGATGCGGAGTAACAGTGTAGCGCAACTCGTGCTGGTGTTGAACTGGGGCGAAGAGCTCAGGGCAAAGGCCGCTCAGGGAGGGAACACGCCATGACTCGGATTTTTGCACCCGGTGCCGCGGCGCTGGTGCTGGCGACCACAGCAGCTGCCCAGACGGTGGCCCTGACCGGCGGCACCATCATCGACGGAACCAGCCGTCCCGCGATCGCCAACGGCGTCGTCGTGGTCCGGGGCGGCCGGCTCCAGTGCGCGGGGCCCGCGGAGCGGTGTCCGGTTCCTCCCGGGGCGACCCGGGTTGATGTGACCGGCCGGTTCCTCACCCCGGGACTGGTGGATGCCCACGTCCATTTCAGTCAGACCGGCTGGGTCGACGGCCGGCCCGACGGGCTCAATGCGCCCGCGATCTATCCCTATCCGGAAACGGCCCGGGCCCTGCGCGCCAATCCCGCCCGCTGGTACCGCTCCTACCTGTGCAGCGGGATTACCGCGGTCTTCGATGTCGGCGGTCATCCCTGGACCACGGCCTTGCCCGCGAAAGCCGAAGCCGATTCGCTGGCTCCGCATGTGCGCGCCGCCGGGCCGCTGATCAGCCACGCCGGGCGCTCGGCGCTCAACGTCGACGAGGAGATTTACACTTTCCTGCCGATGGGGACCTCGGCCGAGGTTCAGGCGGGCGTCGCGAAGCTCAAGGCTATGGGCTCATCGGCGGTCAAGGTCTGGTACCTGGGCCCGCCCACGGCCAGGCGGGAGGAGCTCGACGCCCGGATGCTCGAGGTGGGCTCGGCGGCGCGGGCGGCGGGCCTCGATTTGATCGTGCATGCCACCGGGCTTCGGGAGGCAAAGGTCGCGCTGCGGGCCGGCGCGGTCCTGCTGGTGCACAGCGTGGAGGACCAGCCGGTCGATCAGGAATTCCTGGACCTGCTGGCCCGGAACCGGGCGATCTACGCCCCGACGCTGGTGGTGGGGCGCAACGCGACCCGGGCCAGCGTGTCCATTGCGCTCGGGGCGCGCTTTCCCGTGGATGATCCCGGCGGGTGCGTGGATTCGGCGACCGTGGCGAAGATCGCCAACGTCGCGCCGCTCTTGCCGCTCATGCCCGAGAGGCTCCGCTCCGTGGAGGCTTCGTTCCGGCGGCTGGAGGGCGTGGGCGCCCGCGGGGTGGTGATGGCCGAGAATCTGCGACGGGTCCACGCCGCCGGCGGCGTCATCGCCACCGCGACCGATGCCGGGAATCCGCTGACCCTGCACGGGCCGTCGATCTTCGACGAGATGGAGGCGATGCAGGCGGCCGGGCTGCCGGCGGGCGACGTGGTCGTCATGTCCACCCGGAACGGGGCCCGGGCGATGGGACGGGAAAAGGACTTCGGAACCCTGGAAGCCGGGAAGCTGGCCGACCTTCTGGTGCTGGCCGAGAATCCGCTCGAGAACGTGCGCGCGTTCCGCTCCCGGACCCATGTCATGCGGGGAGGCCGGCTGTACCCGCAGCGGTCTCTGGCCCACCGCTGACGCGACATCCGATGAAGTGGCTCCGAGGCTGCGCCGTGCTTGCGCTGTTGGCGCAGGATCCGGTCGCGCGACCCCGCTTCGAAGCGTTCCCGGGCGAGCTCCGGCTGGGCACGCCTTCGCTCACCAATGCGATCGCCGACTACGACGGGGACGGGGATCTCGACGTGTACGTGGGCATGAACGGGGCGCCCAACCGCCTGTATCGGAACGACGGCGCCTCGTTCAGCGAAGTTGCCGGCGCCGCCGGAGTCGCCGACGCCAGAGCCACCCGTTCGGCCGCCTGGGGAGACTACGACGGCGACGGCGATCCCGATCTCCTGCTGGGGTTCGCACCTGGCCCGGCGTCGATTCTCAAGCTCTACCGCAACGAGGCCGGCCGCTTCACCGACATCACCCGGGAGTCCGGCCTCCAGCGGGACTCGGGCGCGGTGCGGCAGCTCGCCTGGATCGACCTCGACAATGACGGGGATCTCGATCTCTTCGTGGCGTTCCGCGACCAGCCCAACGCACTCTATCGGAACGACGGCGGGCGGTTTGCCGACGTGGCCGGGCCTCTCGGTCTCGCCGATTCACGCAAGAGCGTGGGCGCGGTCTGGCTCGATTACGATCAGGACGGCGACCTCGACCTCTACCTGGCCAACCAGGACGGCGCCCGGAACGGCCTCTGGCGGAACGACGGCGCCCGGTTCACCGACGTCGCCGACTCGGCAGGCGTGGCGTGGGGAGGGCGCCGGCCCGACGACCCCGGCAACGGAACCGTTCGGCCCTGCGCTGCCGATGTGGATGGGGACGGGCGGCTCGACCTCTTCACGGCCAACTACGGGAAGAACGGGCTGCTGCTCAATCGTGGCGGGCGGTTCGAGGATGTCTCGGCCGCGTGGGGGATCGATCTGGACGCCCGGTACGACGCCTGCGCCTTTGCGGACGTGG
>DATFGC010000474.1:0-4028 GCA_035249765.1 Gemmatimonadales bacterium
TGGCGTCGGGAACCGGGGTGGCGGTGCTCTACTTCGGCGCCGCGCAGCCCGCCTCCATCGGCATCGTGCCCGCCGCCGGGGGAGAGACCAAAGTGGTGTGGCCCACTCTCTCCCGGGAGTTCCCCAAGAGCGCCCACGTGACGCCCGAGATCGTGAAGTTCAAGTCCCCTGACGGGCTCGAGATCAGCAACCAGCTCTTCCTCCCGCGCGACCTCAAGCCGGGAGAAAGGCGGCCAGCGATCGTCTTCGTGCACGGCGGGCCCTCGCGCCAGATGCTGCCGGCCTATCACTACATGCAGTTCTATCACTGGTCCTACGGCTTCAACCAGTGGCTCCAGACCCAGGGCTACGTGGTCCTCTCCATCAACTACCGGCTCGGCATCGGCTACGGCAATTCGTTCCGCCGCGCCGCCAACACCCGGACCGCCGGCAACGCCGAGTATCAGGACGTCCTGGCCGGCGCCAAGTACCTCCAGGGCCGGCCCGACGTGGATCCGTCCCGGGTGGGCATCTGGGGCCTGTCCTACGGAGGACTGCTGGTGGCCCAGGCACTGGCCCGGAATTCCGACGTGTTCGTCGCCGGCGTGGATCTGGCCGGGGTCCACATCTACGGCAGCGCCAGCGATACCACCACCCTGGCGTTCCGGTCGTCGGCCGTCGGCTCGATCGATAAATGGAAATCGCCGGTCTACATCCAGCACGGTGACGACGACCGTAACGTAGACTTCGCCCAGACGGTCGGGTTGGTGAACCTGCTTCGGGCCCGTAACGTGTATTACGAGCTCGAGGTGATCCCGGATGACGTGCACGAGTCGCTGATCCACCGCCGGTGGATCCATACCTTCGGGAAGAGCAGCGAGTTCCTGCGCCGGTTCGTCTGGGAAAAACAGTCGCCCCCGGTGGCCACCAATCCCGGAGGTCATAGATGAGGGCCGGGCTCCGGCTCGTCTTGCTTGGAACCCTGCTCGTAGCACCGGCCCTTTCCGCCCAGCGCCCGGCTATCCCCACCCCGGCCTCGGTGCTGGGCTTCGAGCCCGGTACCGACCGGAAGCTCCCCACCTGGCGCCAGGTGACCGACTATTTCACCGCGCTGGACCGCGCCAGCCCCAGGGTCTCGGTGCGGACCCTGGGCAAGAGCACCCTGGGACGGCCCTTCCTGGTCGCCTTCATCGCCGATTCGGCCACCCTGCGGAATCTGGAGCGCTACCGGACCATCCAGCGCAAGCTGGCCGATCCGAGGCGCAGAACCGCCGCCGAGCTGCCCCGGCTGATCGCCGAGGGGAAGAACGTCGTCCTGATCACCTCGAGCATTCACTCGACCGAGGTCGGCGGGTTCATGACCCCGCTGGTGCTGGCCGACCGGCTGGCCCGGGCGGCGAGCGCCGAGGCGCGCTCCATCCTCGCCAACACCATCGTGATGCTGGTGCCGTCCCTGAATCCAGACGGGGTGGACATCGTGGGCGACTGGTACCGTTCCACCCTGGGCACTCCGGCGGAGGGCAGCGGCCCTCCGGTGCTCTACCATCATTACACCGGCCACGACAACAATCGCGACTGGTACGCTTTCACCCAGGTCGAGACCCGCTACACCGTGGATTCGCTCTACACTCCGTGGAATCCGCAGATCGTCAACGACATCCACCAGCAGGGTCCCAACGGCGGGCGGATCTTCATTCCGCCCTACATGGACCCGGTCGAGCCCAACATCGATCCCATTCTCACCGCGGGGGTCAATTCGCTCGGCATGGCGATGGCCTGGCGGATGATGGCCGACGGCAAGACCGGGGTGGCGACCAACGCCTCCTATGATCAGTGGTCGCCGGCCCGGCAGTACTCGCTCAATCACCGGGGAATCCGGATTCTGACCGAAACCGCGAGCGCCCGGCTCGCCACTCCGCTGGACCGGCCGCTCAGCTCGCTGGGTACCGCCCGCGGCTACGATGCCCGGGTGGCGAGCTGGAATTTCCCGGCGCCCTGGCCGGGCGGGACCTGGACCATCGGCAACATCGTGGACTATCAGACCAGCGCGAGCTGGGCCCTGCTGGTCGAGGCGGCGCGAGACCGCGCCTCCTGGCTCGCCAGCTACGCCGAGCTGGGCGAGCGCGCGCTGGCGGCGGATCATCCCTGGCGACCGGGCGCCGACGTTCCGGCGGCGTACCTCATTCCCCGGGCGCAGCCCGATGCCCAGGCGCTGGCCCGGTTGCTGTGGACCCTCCAGCACGGACAGGTCGAGATCCGGGAAACCACCGCCCCCGTGACCCTGAACGGCAGGCAGTATCCCGCCGGCAGCTACCTGGTGCCGACCCGCCAGATGTTCGGCGGCTACGCCAACGCGCTGCTGGAGCGCCAGCGCTACCCGAACTTGCGGGAATATCCCGGCGGCCCGCCCAAGGCGCCCTACGACGTCACGGCACACACGCTGCCGCTGCTCTTCGGGGTCGAGGTCGTCGCGGTGCGCGGCGAGCTTCCGGCGGCGGGCAACCCGATCGCCGCCGTGCCGGAGCCGGCCTACCGGGTGGCGGGGCTGAGCGAGAGCACGGGGAAGCGGATCGCGATCTACCGGAGCCACGCGGCTTCGATGGATGAGGGATGGACCCGCTGGATCTTCGACGTGAACAAGATCCCCTACGCATCCCTGATGGATCGGGAGCTGCGAGCCGGCGGGCTCAACAGCCGGTTCGACGTCATCATCGTTCCCGACCAGAGCGCGGGAACGCTCTCCCGTGGCGTGGGAATCAATTATCCCGATTCCCTTCGGGGCGGGCTGGGCAGTGAGGGGGCGCGGGCGCTGCGTGCATTCGCCGAGGCCGGGGGAACGCTGCTCTTCTTCAACGAGTCCAGCCTCTACGCCATCGACGCGCTGGGTTTGCCGGTGAAGAACGTGCTGGCCGGGGTGCGGCAGACCGAGTTCTACGCTCCCGGCTCGATCCTGGCCGTGGAGCCGGATCGCACCCATCCGGCGGCCGCGGGGTTCGCCGCGCCGGTCCCGGCGGTGTGGTTCGAGGACAGCCCGGCCTTCGAAGCCAACGATTCGGCCCGGGTCAGGGTCGTGGCCCGCTACCAGGCGTCGGGTGACCCGCTGCTCTCCGGCTGGCTCCTGGGCGGCGAAAAACTCAATGGAAAGGCGGCCATGGTGGAAGTGACGATGGGGAAGGGCCGCGCGATGCTCTATGGCTTCCGGCCCCAGTACCGGGGGCAGACCATGGCGACCCAGCCGCTGATCTGGGGAGCGATCGGCCGCCAGGCCCAGCCGTGAGGGTGCGGCTCGCCCTCGCCGCGCTGCTCTGCTCGATCCCGCTCGCCGACGCCGGCGCCATTCCCGCCTTCGCCCGGCGCTACAAGGTGACCTGCGCGCTTTGCCACAACCCGTTCCCCACCCTGACCGAATTCGGCGATCGGTTCGCGGCCAACGGATACCGGATGGTCTCGGGCGAGGCGACGCCGGACACGATCGGTACCAACGATCCCCTGCTTTCTCTTCCCGACAAGCTGCCCCTCGCGGTCCGGCTGGATCTCTATGCCCAGGCCTACGCAAACGGAAAGGCCGCCACGGATTTTCAGTCCCCCTACGGGCTCAAGCTGATGTCCGGAGGGGCGATCTCGAAAAAGCTGTCCTACTACTTCTACACCTTTCTGGCCGAGCGGGGCGAAGTCGGCGGCATCGAAGACGCCTTCATCCATATCAACGACATCGGCAACCGGCCTTTCGATCTGGCGCTGGGCCAGTACCAGGTCTCCGATCCGCTGTTCAAGCGGGAGTTACGGCTCGAGTTCGAGGACTACGCGGTCTACCGGGCCCGGGTGGGAGACGTGCCGGTGGATCTGATGTACGACCGCGGGCTGATGGCCGCCGCCCAGGTCGCGGGATTCACTCTCACCGGCGAGATCATCAACGGCAACGGGATAGGCCCGGCCCAGTCCGACCGGCACTTCGACAACGACGCGGCCAAGAATTTCTTCCTGCACGCCACCCGCGATCTAGTCGGCGGGGTCCGCCTGGGACTGTTCGGCTATACCGGTCGGTCCTC
>DATFGC010000475.1:0-7349 GCA_035249765.1 Gemmatimonadales bacterium
TCGTCCACGAAGAGGGTCCGGGTCCAGTTCACTCCGCCGTCGGTGGTACGATACACTCCCCGCTCCGGCTGATCGCCGTAGGAGTGCCCCAGGGCACAGACGTACACGATGTCCGGGTTGGCCGGGTGCACGATGGTGCGGGGAATCCGGCCGGTCTTCTCCAGACCCATCAGCTTCCAGGTCGCTCCGGCGTCGGTGGACTTGTAGACCCCCTGCCCGACCGAGATGTGACTCCGGATCTTGCCTTCTCCGGTTCCGGCCCAAATGATGTTTGGATCACTTTCGGCGACCGCGAGCGAGCCGATCGACTGCACCGGCTGGTCGTCGAAGATCGCCGACCAGTGCACCCCGCCATCGCTGGTCTGGTAGATCCCTCCCGATGCAGCCCCGATGTAGTAAACGCGGGTATTCCCGGGAATCCCCGCCACCGCGCTGAAGCGGTTGCCCTCGGGCCCGATGTGACGCCAGCGGAGCGAATCGAAGAGACTGGCGGTGAGCCGGGAAGGCGTGGATTGCTGCGCGACAGCGGGGAGAGCGGCGAGTGCCAGGACGATGAATGCCGCGGCGGCGCGCGAGGCGATGCGCATAGAGAGCTCCGGATTGTTGGTCGGGACTCCTGAAGCTAGCGTCGGAATACTCGCGCGGCGAGGCTCGGCGCCCTGGTCCGTGTGGCCCACAGATTCCACAGATGACACAGATTTTCAAACTGCCTCGTCGCACAATCTGCGGAATCTGGGAAATCTGTGGTTGCCATGTCCTGACGACACCGCCGACGGCCGGGCGGTATATTTCGCGAAGTCTCACGGCACCGTTTTCCAACGACCCGCAGGAGCGATTCGATGAAACGCCCAATTCTGGCCTTGGCTGTGGCCGCACTGGTGGCATCCTCCGCCGCCCGCGCGCAGGAAGCGGCCTTCGTGGTCCTGCTGGGCAAGGACACCGTGGCGATCGAAAAGTACGCTCGCACCGCAGCCAAAATGACGGGCGAGCTGGTATCGCGCTTCGGCGCCGCGGGAAACCGGATCTCCTATGAGGTGACCCTGGGCTCGAACGGCAGGCCCACCGCCATCATCTACCGGGCTCGGCCCCTCGCCGGCAGCCCGGCGGCCAATGCGCCCCGGGAAGTCCGGATCACCTTCGTCGGGGATTCGGTGCGGCGCGAGGCGGTCTATGCCGACAGCACCAATACCAGGATGCTGGCCGCGGCGCGCGGGGTTCCCTCCGTCTATCCGGCGTTCGGGCTGCTGGAAGTCGCGTTCGCCGATCTCCGGAAGTCGAAAGCCACGACCGCGCAGATGGCCGCCGTCGGGACCGGTCCCGGCACTCCCGGCACCTTGACCTTCACCGTGGCCGCAGGCGATACCATCAGGATGGCCGGCGGCGGCGGATTGATCACGGTGTTCCGGGTCGACAAGGATGGAAGGCTGCTCGCCGTGGACGCGTCCGGAACGACCCAGAAACTGATGTCCACCCGGAGCACCGGCCCGATCGACTTCGAGGGAATCGCGGCGCGGATGGCCCCGCTGGGCCAGCTCTCGGCCCGCGGGGTCGCCACCGGATCGTTCATGCAGAGCGTGGTGTTCGTGAACTACGGCCGTCCCCAGGTGCGGGGCCGCACCGTGTGGGGCGGACTGCTGGTGCCCCCGGACACCATCTGGCGGCTGGGCGCCAACGAGGCCACCCACCTGGCCACCTCGCGTGAGCTCACCTTCGGCAACATGGTGGTGCCGCCCGGGTTGTACACCCTCTGGCTCTTCAATGCGACCACTGGACCCCAGCTGGTGATCAACAGGCAGGTGGGCCAGTGGGGCACGGTGTACGATCAGGCCCGGGACCTGGCCCGGATCCCGGTGCAGATGGCACCCACGCCGGACCACGTCGAGGACTTCACCATCACCCTGCGAAATACCGGGCCCGGACGCGGGGCGATCGACTTCGCCTGGGGAGGGCAGGTCGCGACGGCAACCTTTACCGTGCGGTAAGCAGTGACCGGTGAGCGGCAAGCGGGAAACGCAGGTCCCGCTCACCGCTCACCGCTCACCATCATGGGGTCGGCCCTGAGACCGTGACCTTGAACCCGTCCGGATCGGTCAGCGAGAATCCCATCGGACCCCAGCCCAGCGGCTTCGGGTCGCTTTCCACCGACAGTCCTGCCGCGCGGGCCTGATCGGCCAGCGCCTGGAGGTCCTGCTCGGTCTCGACGTAGAGTCGCATCCCCGCACCCTTGATCCGGTCTTTTCCCTTGGCGAAGTCGTCCTGGTTGAGCATCAGACCGGAATCGCCGCTCTCCAGCATCACGCCTACCACCTTGCCGTCCATCTTGAATTCCTGCTGAACGGTGAACCCCAGTCCCTCGGTATAGAGCCTGGTGCTCCGGGGCAGGTCGGCAACGGTCAGGGAAACGGACAGGCTCCTGGCCTGGAGGGTCGTGGTCATTGGACTATCCTTGGGTGAAGTTGAGCCTAAATTACCCGCCGACCGTTCGATTTTCACCTGCGCCCCTCAGGAGCCGCCTTATGCGCACGCTTCCGTTCGCTGCCGTTCTCGCCGTCGCCTCGTTTTCGGCCCAGCCGGCCCAGGCCCAGAATTTCATCCCCAGGGACGCGCTGATCGCCATGGTCGAGGTCCACAAGGCGTCGCTGCTCAGGTACCTCGATGCCGCCCCCGACTCGATGCTCGGTTATCGGCCGGTGCCCGGGGTCCGGACCTTTGCCGAGCAGATCGAGCATGCCGCCTGGGGTGACGCCTTCATCGCCCACACCGCCATCACCGGATCGGACAAGGTCCCCTCCTTCGGAGACGCCGACAAGAGCTACCTCAAGACCAAGGACGGGCTTCGGACCTACTCCGTCGCCGCAATGGATCACACCATAGCCATGCTCCGTGCCCTGCCCGATGCCGCCATGACTGAGCCGATTACCCAGTTCGGGAAGCAGCTTCCCCGCTACCGTGCCCTGATGGAGCTGCTGGACCACTTCCCCTGGACGCTGGGGCAGACGGTGGTCTACCTCAGGGAGAACGGCGTCAAGCCGCCGACCTACACGCCTTTCTGATGGGAGGAATCCCCATGCAAGGATTGACGACCTGCCTGTGGTTCGAGAACCAGGCGGAAGACGCAGCCCGGTTCTATACCTCGGTGTTCCGGAATTCCAAGATCGGCGGGATCACTCGCTACGGAGATTCCGGCGCTCAGGCCTCGGGCCGGCCCAAGGGATCGGTCATGACGGTGGAATTCGAAGCGGCGGGCCAGAAGTTTCTGGGACTCAACGGCGGCCCCGAATTCAAATTCAGTGAAGCGATCTCGTTCATGGTGAACTGCGAGAGCCAGGAGGAAATCGACCAGTACTGGTCCAAACTGTCGGCCGGCGGTCGTGAAGGCGTCTGTGGCTGGCTCACCGACAGGTACGGCCTTTCCTGGCAGATCGTGCCGGCCGAGCTGGAGCGGATGATGCAGGACAAGGACCCCGCGAAGGGCGAGCGGGTCATGGCCGCCATTCTCACCATGAAGAAACTCGACCTCGAAACCTTGCGGCGGGCCTATCGGGGAGAAGCGAGCGAGGTTGCCGCAACTCGCTGATCTGGCCGCAACGTCGGCGGCAGTGCGAGACACCCGGGCCCGGCTCGAGAAGATCGCACTGCTCGCCGACCTGCTGCGGCGGCTCTCTCCAGATGAAGTACCGGTCGCCCTCGGATTCCTGATCGGGTGGCCCCGCCAGGGGCGGCTCGGGATCGGCTGGGCAACGGCAGCGGAAGCCCGTCCCCCGGCCGCCTCCATTCCGACACTTTCCCTTTCCGAAGTCGACGCCGCCTTCACGGCGCTCAAGGCGCTGCGCGGCCCCCGCTCGGCGGCGGAACGGCAGCGGCTGCTCGGCGAGCTGCTGGGCCGAGCCACCGGTCCGGAGCAGGACTTCCTGCTGGCCCTCCTCATCGGTGAGGTCCGCCAGGGCGCTCTCGAAGGCATCATGGTCGAGGCAGTGGCTCGCGCCGCCGATGTTCCGGCTGGCCGGGTCCGCCGGGGCGCGATGCTGGCCGGTGACCTTGCTGACGTGGCGGTGGCGGTGCTCACCGCGGGCGAGGCCGGCCTCGCGGACTACTCCGTCCAGGTGTTTCGACCGGTCCAGCCCATGCTGGCCGACTCGGCAGCATCCGCCGCGGAAGCGATCGCGGCCCTGGGCGAAGCGGTGCTGGAATGGAAGCTCGACGGCGCCAGGATTCAGGTGCATCGCAGGGAGAATCGGGTCGCGGTGTATACCCGCAGCCTCAACGACGTGACCGCCGCAGTGCCGGAGGTCGTCGAAGCCGTGCTCGCCCTTCCCGCCCGGGAGCTGATCCTCGATGGTGAGGTCATCGCCCTGGGTTCCGAGGGCCGCCCCCTGCCCTTCCAGGACACCATGCGTCGCTTTGGCCGGAAGCTCGAGGTCCCTGCGATGCGCGCCGAGCTGCCGCTGGCGGCCTTCTTCTTCGATGCGCTCCTGCTGGACGGCGTCGAGCTGCTGGACTTGCCGCTTTCCACCCGGCTGGTCCGGCTTGACCAGCTCATTCCCGACCTGCACCGGGTTCCCCGGACCGTGACTGCTCTGGTCGAGGAAGCGGAAGCGTTTCAAGCCGAGGCGGTGCGCCGCGGCCATGAAGGCATCATGGCCAAATCACCCACGGCGCCCTATGCCGCGGGACGCCGGGGCTCGGCCTGGCTCAAGATCAAGACCGCACGGAGCCTCGACCTGGTGGTGCTGGCCGCGGAGTGGGGCTCCGGGCGCCGGAAGGGCTGGCTCAGCAACCTCCACCTGGGGGCGCGCGATCCCGAGACCGGTGGCTTCGTGATGCTGGGGAAGACCTTCAAGGGGATGACCGACGCGCTCCTCCAGTGGCAAACCACGGAGTTGCTGGCCCGGGAGACCGGTCGGGAAGGGCACGTGGTCCTGGTCCGGCCCGAGCTGGTGGTCGAGGTGGCGTTCAACGAGGTGCAGCGCAGCTCGCAGTATCCCGGCGGGGTGACCCTCCGCTTCGCGCGGATCAAGGGCTATCGGCCCGATAAATCGCCAGCCGAAGCCGACACCATCGAGGCGGTACGGGCGCTGGCGTCCTGAGGACGGATCAGCGGTCGACCAGATCGACATCGGTCAGCAGTCCCTCGGCGGTCAGATAGGCCAGCAGATAGCGCCGCCCGGCCCTGGTCATGAGCGAGAAATAGGCGACCCGCGCCACCAGGGCGTCGTGCCGCTCGATCTGTCGCCCCGCCACGCTCTCCGTCCCGAGGAACCTGAGGTCACGCATCTCCTCGAAAAAGCCCGCCGGTACCCCGGCAAAGTCCCGCTTGGCGCCGGGCGTGATCGCCGTGGACGCGCCCACCGCTTCCTGGCCCCGCCGCAGGGCATCCAGCGCCGAGTTCACCGTGGCGGTGAGGGCCGGGGAGGAATCGCCGTTCCGGGGAAGCGTCTCGATCAGCGGACCGACCCGGGGAACCAGGCGTCCTCCTCCCCGTGACGATGCCCAGCGGATTCCGGTCACCACGCCGCCGGAATCCCGGACTACCGTGAAATCGAGATTGGAGCCGGCACCGGCAAAGCGGTCGGCTCCCACCGGGAGGAACTCGAGATCGGGCAACCCGTCGGTGAGCATCCAGAGCCCGGTGTCGGCGGGGATCAGGGTCATCAGGAGGTTGTTGCGGAACTCGTAGCGTCCGGCCAGGGCCCGCACCGCGGCCGGCGAGACCGACCGGTCGAGGATCGCGGGAGCCGGGGTGCTTGCCGCGCCGGGCCAGTGGTACTTCTTGGCGACGAAATCGACGATCCGCGGCCGCAGGCCGGAATTGTCGTTGGCATTGATCATCAGGTCGAGTCCCTGCCCGGTACCCACCGACGCGGTCAGCAGAGCGTCGAAGCCTTCATCGCGGCCGTTATGGCCGAAGAAGGCGGCCCCGCCCCGGGTGGAGAGCGCGAGGCCGAGCCCCATTCCGTTCATCCGTTCGGTGACCATCTGGCGCGCCATGGCCTGGGAGAGCGCGGCGCGGGATTCTCCCGCCAGGGTGCGCTGGAGCCCGATTGCGAACCGGGCGAGATCACTCGGCGTGGTCCAGAGTCCGGCCGCTGCCATCTCCGGGTACACGTGCCACCGCCCTTCCACCAGCCGGCGGTCCTGGTAGTGGCCCGACGCGGTGCGTGCGGCCAGCTCGGGCGGCAACGGCTGGGCAAAGGTGCTGCTGGTCATGCCGAACGGAACCAGCACGGTCTCCCGCATGAAGTCCGGAAACGGCCGCTGGGTGACGTCCACCACCATCTGCTGCATGACCGTGTAGCCGCCGCCGGAGTAGCGCCAGATGCTGCCCGGCGTGGTGTCCACCCGGATCGGCGCGGTATTGGCGGGTGGAACGCCATCGAGAATCTGGACCAGAGTCGCGGCGGGCCCGCCCACGACATAGCCGGGAAACCCGTGAACCGTGAGGCCAGCGGTATGGGAAAGAATTCCCGCCAGGGTCACCGGTTTGGCTTCGGTAAAGCGGTTTCCGGGGACCTTCCAGGCGGTGAGATAGTCGTTGACCGGTGCGTCCAGGGAGAGCCTGCCCTGCTCCACCAGCCGGAGGGCGCCTGCTGCGGCGACCGGTTTGCTGATGGAGCCGGCCTGAAAGAGCGTGGCCGGCGTGACGGAGGTGGTGCCGCCCTTTTCGATTACGCCGTAGGCCCGGGCTTCGATCCTCCCGTCCTGGATGATCGCGATGGAGAGTCCGGGAAGCTGGCGCCGGGCCATTTCCGCCCTGATGAACCGGTCGAGGTCGTCGCCGCCTTGGGCCTGGGGCTCGAGCGGGGTGGCCGCGGCGAGCAGTGCGAGAACGGTGAGGCCGGCAGCACGCGACATGGGAGACTCCGGTCGATTCAAACCAAATCTATACCCCTGTGCGGTCCCCCGCCCCGTTCTTCGTCCAGCAGGGTGACACCCTCGGAGAGGATCTGGAATGACCGTCACCACGGCGACACTCGACAACGGCATGCGGCAGGTGCGGGAGACCATTCTCATCCGCCGGCCTCCCCAGGAGCTGTACGACGTCTGGCGCGGGCTCACCCGGCTTCCCGAGCTCATGGAACATGTGGTCTCGGTGACCAGCACCGGCCCGGATCGCTCCCACTGGATCGTCAAAGGTCCCGCCGGCAGAATGGTGGAGTGGGACGCCGAGATGACCGAGAAGCCCGCGGAGCGGATCATCGCCTGGCATACCCTGCCGGGCGCCGACGTCCGCAATGCGGGCGAGGTGAGCTTCCAGCCCGCCTCGGACGGCAACGGCACCGAGATGAGCGTGGTGATCAGCTACGATCCCCCCGGCGGAAGCGTGGGAGTGGCGGTGGCCCAGCTCTTCG
>DATFGC010000476.1:0-6648 GCA_035249765.1 Gemmatimonadales bacterium
CAGCACCGTGGAGGAGCTGCACGCCTTCATGGACGGCTACAACCGCTCCCTCGCCGCCCGGGGCAACGGGCTGGCCGGCTTGAGCAAGATTTCGGTGCAGACCGGCACCTCCCACGGCGGGGTGGTCCTGCCCGACGGCAGCATCGCCGACGTGAAGCTCGACCTCGCCGCGCTGGAGGCGCTGTCCCGCGCCGCGCGGGAATCCTACGGGCTGGGCGGGGCGGTGCAGCACGGCGCCAGCACCCTCCCTCCCGATGCGTTCGGGAACTTCCCCCGGGTGGAGACCACGGAAATCCATCTGGCGACTAACTTCCAGAACATCGTGTTCGACCACCCCAGCCTCCCGGCCGATCTGCGGACCCGGATGCTGCGGTGGCTGGACGTAAACGCGGCCGGGGAGCGGAAGCCCAACGATACCGACGGGCAGTTTTATTACCGGGCGCGGAAGAAGGCGATCGGACCGTTCAAGCGGGAATGCTGGGATCTGCCGGCCGAGGTGCGCGACGCGATCGCGGCCGATCTGGAACGGACCTTCGGGTTTCTGTTCGACCAGCTCAAGGTCGGCGGGACGGCTCCGCTGGTGGCGAAACATGTGCAGGCCCGGCGCCTGACCTGGGAACAGCTGCACCAGGCCGAGGGACGGGCGGTGGACGACGCGGAAGCGGGGGAGTAGCACCAGCCAGAGGAGGGGTGGGATGGCGAAAAAGAACAATCGCGGCCTGGTCGTGATCGAGCGCGGCGGGAGCGGCAGCGGGGTGCTCTGGCTGCTGCTGGGCGGGGCGATCGGGGCCGGTCTCGGACTGCTGCTGGCTCCGCACTCGGGCAAAAAGTCCCGTGAGCTGCTGGGCGATCGGCTCAAGAGTCTCAAGGCTTCCGCGGAGGAGACCCTCGAGGAGCTGAGCGAGGAGGAGGAGGACCAGGAAGAGCTGCTCGAAGACGACGAGGCCTCGCCGGCCGGAACGGAAGCGCCGGAGCAGGATGAGGACAACCAGGCCGAGCCGGAGCCGAGGCGCTCCACCCCGACGGCGCGCAGCGAGCTCGAGCAGCGGCTGGCCCGGGCGCGGGCCCGGCGGCACCGGGCGCTGGTGGAAGAGGACGAGGAGCCGGTCGCCTGAAGGACGCCCGGCAATACGCCTGGTATCGCTCGCTCCGGGGGTTTGCCTGGCGGACGCTGCAGGCCGCCGACGAAAACAGCGTCCCCTTTCTGGCCAGCGCGCTCACCTTCGACGCGATTCTGACCGCGATCCCCTTCGTTCTGCTGCTCTTCGCGGGGCTGGCCAAGATTCTGGAGCTGATCGCCGGGAGCGGTCCGCTCGATCCCCAGGCGCTCTTCGAGCGCTTCCTTCCTCCCCACAGCAGCGTGGCCGGCGCGGACCCGTTCAGCGCGGTCGAGGCGATCCTGGCCCAGATCACCGCGGCGGGGAAATCGCTATCCCTGGTGGCGGTGCCGGCCTTCATCTGGTTCAGCACCCGGCTGTTCGCGGGGATCCGGACCGCGCTCAACGCGATCTACGACGTCTCGGTCCGGCCCCCGCCGGGGCGGAATTTCCTGATCCGGTACCTCATGGGCAAGCTGCGCGACCTGGGCATGGTGCTGATGACCCTGGTGTTCTTCCTGGCCAACGTCCTGCTGACCACCGGGATCTCGCTGCTGGACAGCTACTTCACCTCCCGGGGAGACGGCAATGACGGGGTGTTGACCTCCCTGGAGCAATGGCTGGCCAATTTCCTCGGCTTCCTGTTCCTGATCTTGCTGTTCTTCCTGCTCTACCGGCACGCCTCGCTCCGCCGGGTCCGCTGGCAGGCTGCCATGGTCGCCTCGCTGTTCATGGCGGTCGCCTTCGAGATCGCCAAGCAGCTCTACTCGCTCTACCTCCGGGGGGCAACCGGCTACGGCACCGCCGCTCTGGATGCATCCATCGGCGCCCTGATCCTCTTCGTCGTCTGGCTGTACTATTCCGCCCTGGTGTTCCTGCTGGGCGGGGTGGTGGCGGAGACTTGGGAGCTGCGGGCGATGCAGCGGAAGCAACGCGGAATTGCTTGACTGAAGGCAACAGGCAACAGGCAGGGCGATAGGCAATAGGCAATAGGCAATAGGTAATAGGCAAGAGGCAGTTACCGCTCACCGCTCACCTCTCACCGCTCACTGTAGGGACTATGCGCAACGCTCTGATCCTCGTGCTCGCCCTGACCGGTTCCTCGCTCTCCGCCCAGGTGCCCTTCGAGTGGTACGGGCGGGGGCCCTACCGGCCGGCGGTGCCGCGGGTGGATTCGCTGCTGGGGCACAGCCTTGGCACCCGGCATACGATGTATCACGAACAGCAGCGGGTGCTGGACCGGCTGATCGCGGCCGCACCGGAGCGGGTCCGCACCGAGATCATCGGGAGCACCGCCGAGGGAAAGGTGATGCGGGTGCTGCTCATCTCGGCGCCGGAGAATCTGGCCCGGCTGGATGAGATCCGCGGCGACCTCGCGAGCCTCGCTGACCCCCGCAAGACCACGGTGCAGCAGGCGGCCGAGCTGGCCCGCAAGAACCCCGCAGTGGCGCTGCTCTCCCATTCGATCCACGGCAACGAGCCGGCCGGCTTCGAAGCGGTGATGCAGACCGCCTACCAGCTCCTGGCTTCGGACGAGCCGGCCACCCTCGAGATCCTGCGCAACGTGGTGACCATTCTCAATCCTTCCCAGAATCCCGACGGACACGAGCGGTTCGCCGCCTGGAACAACTCGGTGGCGGTGGCCAGCGACGACCCCGGCGCCCTGGAGCAGATCGAGCCCTGGAGTGTCTGGGGGCGGTTCAACCACTACCGCTTCGACATGAACCGCGACTTCGTGGCCCAGAGCCAGGCGGAGACCCGGGCAATCATCGGCGCGATGGTGCGCTGGCATCCCCAGCTGGTGATCGACCTGCACAGCACCACCAGCCAGTACTTTTTCCCGCCCACCTCGGATCCGCTCAACCCGAACCTGGGCCACTGGCAGCGCAAGTGGGAAGACAAGTTCGGGCGGGGCAACGCGGCGGCCTTCGACCGGCACGGATGGCAGTACTACACCCGGGACATCTTCGATTTCTTCTATCCCGGCTACGTGGACCTGTGGCCCTCGATGTCCGGCGCCACCGGGATGACCTTCGAAACCGACGGGGGCCCCGAGCTCCGGCTCCGCAAGGAGGATGGGACGATCACCACGTTCGCCGACGGCATCGCCCATCACTTCGTCGCTTCCCTGGCCTCTCTTGGCGTGCTCGCGGCCGGCAAAGAGGAACGGCTCCGGGATTATTACGACTTCCGCGCCACCGGGATGGCCGAAGCGCGGGCCCGGGCCATGAAGCGGGTGGTGCTCTCTCCGACCGGCGATCCGAGTCGCGCCCTCCAGGTCGCCCGGCTCCTGGCCCGGGGAGAAATCGAGGTGTTCCGCACCACGGCCCCCTTCACGTCCGCGGCGGCCCACGACTACCTCGGCGGCCCGGCGGGGCGACGGACCTTCCCGGCGGGCAGCTTCGTCATCGACCTGGCCCAGCCCCAGGCCCGGCTGGCGATGACCATGCTGGAGCCCAAAGCCCTGCTCGATTCGGCCTTCGCCCGGCGGCAGCTCGACAAGTTCGAGCGCAACCGCCGCCGGGGCGAAGAGGCCAGCGGCGAGGGCTACGATTTCTACGACATCACCGCCTGGTCGATGCCCTATTCCTACGGAGTGGATGCGGCCTGGACGGAGGACGCGGTCGCGGTGGCGGGTGAGCCGGTCACGGCGGAGACGATGCTCCCTTCCGGCACGGTCAGCGGACGGGGACAGTCCGGTTACGTCTTCCCGGGCGGCCAGGAAACCAGCACCCGCCTGGCCCTCAATCTGCTGCGGGAGGGCTTCAACGTGGCGGTGGCGGGGCAGCCGGTGCGGGTGGATGGGAAGAGCTGGCCGACCGGGACCTACATCGTCCGGGGGCAGCGCAATTCGGCGGCGCTGCACCAGCGGATCCAGGCGCTGGCAGGGCAGGTGCGGGCCCAGGTGACGGCGGTGCAGTCCGCCTACGCCGACAGCGGGCTCGGGATCGGCAGCGAAACCGTGCAGGCGCTCAAGGCGCCCAAGGTGCTGCTCGCCGCGGGAGACGGCGTGGCGCAGACCTCTTTCGGAGGAATCTGGTATTACCTGGAGAAGGAGCTCCAGCACCCGGTGGTGCCGGTGGATCTGGGCAACCTCGGCCGAGTCAATCTGGCGGATTACAACGTGCTGATTCTCCCCGACGGATCAGGGGCGACTATGCTGCGCCGGGCCGGCAATGCGGAGCGGATCAAGAGCTGGGTGCGGGAGGGCGGCAGCATCATCGCCATCGGCGGGGCAAGCGGCTTCCTGACCGCCAAGGAGATGGAGCTCTCGACCGTGGGGGAGGTGGGCGACTCTGCCGACGCAAAAGACGCCAAAGACGCAAGGACGCAAAGGGATACTACCTTGAGTCCCACCGCGCTGCCGGGACCGCCCCTGGTGTCTCCCACCGCCGGCGGGGGGAAGAAGCCCGAGTTCCTGCCCGGGCTGATCGCCCGGGCGACCCTGGACCGGACCCACTGGCTGACCTACGGGTATTCCCGGGACCATCTCCCGGTCCTGGTGTCGGGCAGCACCTTCTTCACCCCCTCGAAGAAGGGCGACAATCCGGTTTCCTTCGTGGGCAGGGATCTGGTCCTCTCGGGCTTCAGCTGGCCCGGGAACACCGAACGCCTGCTGACCGGTGCGATCTGGGCGGCGGTCGAAAACGTGGGCCGGGGGAAGGTGATTCTCTTTGCCGATGACCCGCTCTTCCGCGCCTTCTTCCGGGGGAGCGCGGGGCTGTTCAACAACGCGCTGCTCATGGGACCCGGACGGTGAGCGGTGAGTGGTAAGCGGTGAGCGGGAGGTGCTTTTCCCGCTTACCGCTCACTGCTTACCGCTCACCTAGCGAGGGCATCCCGGCATACGTTAGATTTGGCGTGCCCCAGGTCCGAAGGGTGCCGGCGCGCGAACCGCGTCAGGACCTCGCCGGTAGCAGCGCTAAGCGATGTCCGGTGCAGCTTCGGGGAGCCTGGGGTACTTTCTTTTGTGGGAAGGCGCAAAGACGCAAGGACGCAAAGTGGTTGAAGGTCGCCTGATGCACCCCGATTCCAACCCCATCCGCCGGTCGCCCCCTTTGCGTCTTTGCGTCTTTGCGTCGTTGCGTCTTCCATGATTGCTCTCGCCCGGAAATACCGTCCCCGCCGCTTCGCCGACCTGCTGGTGCAGGATCATGTGGCCACCGCCCTTCGGGGCGCGGTGGCGCGCGGGCGGGTGGGGCACGGGTATCTCCTGACCGGACCGCGCGGCACCGGCAAGACCACCGCGGCCCGGATCCTCGCCATGGCGCTCAACTGCGAGCGGCGCGACCCGGTCACTCCCACCGGGGAGCCGTGCGGCGAGTGTCCCAGCTGCGAGCGGGTCTGGAGCGGCTCGGCCAATCTCGATGTGGTGGAAATCGACGCGGCCAGCAACCGGGGCGTGGACGACGCCAGGGACCTCCGGGAGCGGGCGATGTACGCCGCCTCCCAGGAGGGAGGGCACAAGGTCTACATCGTGGATGAGGCGCATATGCTCACCCGCGAGGCCTGGAACGCCCTGCTCAAGATCCTGGAAGAGCCCCCGCCCAGGGTCGTCTTCGTGTTCGCCACCACCGAGCCGCAGAAGATCGCTTCCACCGCCGCCCCGGTGCTCTCCCGGCTCCAGCGGTTCGATTTTCGCCGGATCGGGCCCTCGGCCATCCGGGCCCGGCTCCGGGAGGTCCTCGACCGGGAGAAGCTGGCCGCCGAGGACGACGCGCTCACCCTGATCGCGCGGTATGCCGACGGCGGAATGCGGGACGCGCTTTCGGTGCTGGACCAGTGCCTCTCGTTCGGCGAGGGGCCCATTACCGCGGCTGCAGTGCGCGAAGTGCTCGGTCTGATCGGCGACGAGCGGTACGCGGCGGTGCTCCGGCTGGTCGCAGGAAAGGAGACCGGGGCGGTGTTTCCGCTGGTGGACGAACTGGTCAACGCCGGCGCCGACCTGGCGGAATTCATGACCGGGACCGCCGAGCTGCTCCGGGCCCTGCTGATGGTGCAGACCGGCGCGGCCCCGGAAGGGCTCACCGAGGTGATGCGGGCGGCGATCGAAGAGGTGCGGGAGGTGCTCCTCCCCGGCGACACGGTCCGGATGCTCGCGATGCTGTCCGAGGCGGAGGCCGCGATCCGGCGCTCCGCCAGCGCGAGACTGGTCGTGGAGACCCTGCTGCTGCGCTGGACGGTGATGGATCGCGTAGTGGAAATCGAGGCGATGCTACAAGGTGATGTCGCGCTGAGCGGAGCGAAGCGGCGGAGTCCAGCCCCCCTTCGCTCCGCTCAGGGCGACGCTTCGGCCGCTCCGCGGCCTCAGGGTGACAAACCCCAACCCCCAAATCCCAGCCCCCAATCCCTCTCCCTGGAGGCGTTGCACTCGGCCTGGCCTGCAATCCTCGCCGCCGCCGGAGACCGCAGCCGCCTTCTGGGCCAGGCGCTGGCGGCGACTACACCGGTGGCCGCGGCCGGGGGCGAAATCCGGCTTGCGGCCCGGGCGGACGAGGGGATGCTTCTCGAGGGGGTGCGCCGCCAGATCGGGGCGGTGGAGGAACTGCTG
>DATFGC010000477.1:0-2988 GCA_035249765.1 Gemmatimonadales bacterium
ATGTTTCAGAGGACCGAGAGGAGGCCACCATGTTCGCCACGATTCTGGTCCCGCTGGACCGGTCGCCTTTCGCCGAGGCGGCGCTGCCGTCGGCCCGATGGATCGCGTCCCGCAGCGGGGGCCGACTTCACCTCTTTCTGGCCCACCAGCCGGTGCCGGTTCTGGTCGGCGTCGCCGAAGCGCTGGCCTCGGCGCCGGCCCCGGATCTGGAAGCTTTCAGGCGGGAACGGAGTTATCTGGTTGACACGGCGATCGGACTCGAGCGGGCGGACGGCCAGCCCGTCCTGACCCATGTCGGCGAAGGCCCCCCCGGAGCGGAGATCGTCGAAGAGGCCGCCCGGATCGGGGCGGACCTGATCGTCATGTCCACTCACGGACGAGGCGCCCTGGGCAGGCTCTGGCCGGGGAGCGTAGCCGATCACGTCGTCCGCCACGTGAGCGTCCCGATCCTCCTGGTCCGTCCCGGGGAACCGGGTTCGGCGGGTGACTCTCCGGAGATCCGCGGCATTCTGGTTCCGCTCGACCTCTCCCCGCTCTCCCGGACGATTCTCGATCCGCTGGTCGAGTTTGCCGCGCTGGCCCACGCACCAGTCACCCTGCTCCATGTGGTTTCGCTGCGCACCCAGACGGTCGCCCCGGGCGTGCCGTATCCGATTGCCGAGGATCCCTCCCTTCTCGATGTGCAGCGGGCCAACGCCGAGTGCCAGCTCGAGATGGTGGCAGGCGAGCTGCGGTTACGGGGGATCGCCGTCTCAACCCGTGTGGTCATCGCCTTCCACGCCGCCGCGGGGGTCCTCGACACCCTGGCCGAGCCGGGGTACGACCTTGTGGCGATGGCCACCCACGGCGAGGGTGGGTTCCGCCGGCTCCTGCTGGGGAGTGTCACCAGCCAGGTAATCCGGGGCGCGGCGAAGCGGGTCCTGGTGCTTCGCCCTCCCGAGGCGCTGCGGCACTAGAGCATCTCGCGTCTCATCGGTGTTTCACCAGCGCTTCAAGCGTTCGACGCTATTTCTCGCCAGGGACCGGATCCAGGAGGACTGACTCCATGTTCGACACGATACTTGTACCGCTCGATGGCACCCGCTTCGCAGAGGCGGTGCTCCCGGGTGCGGTCCGCCTGGCCCGCCGCGCGCGCGGAAGGCTGCACCTGCTGCTCGCCCATCAGCCCGCCGCGGCACTGGTGGGCATGGGCGAGGTGGCGGTCCATCCCGGCCCGGATCTCGGGCTCCAGCGCCAGGAGGAGGAATACCTCGCCGACGTGGTGTCCCGGCTGGACCGGATGGGCGCCGGGCCGGTGGGCAGCCGACGGCTCACCGCTCCGGCCGGCGATGCCATCTGCGAGGAGGCGGGGCGGGTCGAAGCCGGTCTGATCGTCATGGCCACCCATGGGCGAAGTGCGCTGGGACGGCTCTGGCTGGGCTCGGTGTCGCACCACGTGATCCGCCATGCCGGCCTCCCGGTCCTCCTGGTCAATCCCCATCGCGCCCATAAGGTGCTCGAGCCCCGATCCGGCGCCGGCATCCTGGTCGCGCTCGACCTTTCGGCGTTCTCGGAGGCGGTGCTCGAGCCGGTCCGGGAGCTTGCCAGGCTGCTCGAGGCCCACATCACTCTGCTCCATGTGGTGGAGCCCAACTACCACCCCGTGGAGCCGCCGGTTCCCTATCCTCTCGAGCAGGATGAAACGGTGACGGAAGTACGCCGGGCCGATGCCCAGCGCCGCCTCGACGATATCGCGGACCGGTTGCGGGCCAGGGGTCTGGGGGTGTCCGCCCGTGTGGTGATCGGACCCAGCGCGGCCGCCGGCGTGCTCGAGGCGCTCGAGGGCCCCAGGTACGATCTGGTCGCCATGACCACCCACGGCGCCGGCGGCATGCGGAGGCTGTTCCTCGGCAACGTGGCCGACAAGATCATCCGGTCGGCCGGCAAGCCGGTGCTGGTGCTCCGCCCGGAGCCGCTCCCGGAAGAGTAGTCCCCTAGGCGAGGAGTCAGAGGCAGGGCCAGAGGGGAGCTATGTTTCGCCCTGGCGCTGACCCTGACTCCTCACCTTCGGACCTCGATCGCGATGCCCCCCAAACACCGCTTCCTGATCATTGCCGACGGCGACTTCGCGCCGATGACCTCCAAAACCGCCAACTCGGTTATCCGGTACCTCCCGGACCGCGTGGTGGGCGTGGTGGATCGGGTCACCGCGGGAAAGACCGTGCAGGAGGTTCTCGGCTTCGGGGGGGACATCCCCGTGGTGGGATCCATGCGCGAAGGGCTGGCGCGGGATCCCAGCGCGGTGCTCATCGGGATCGCGCCCGCGGGTGGCCGGCTGCCCGAGGAGTGGCGGGGCTGGCTCGCCGAGGCGCTCGACGCGGGCTGCGATCTCTGGAGCGGTCTCCACACCTTCCTGAGTGATGACCCCCAGCTGGCGGCGCGGGCCCGGGAGAAAGGCCGCACCATCCTCGACGTGCGGAAGCCGCCCGCGAATCTTCCCGTCGCCATGGGCCTGGCGCGGGACGTGGAGGCGCTGGTGGTGCTGACGGTGGGGACCGACTGCAACGTGGGGAAGATGACCGCCCAGCTCCAGCTGGTGGGCGGCCTCAAGGCGCGGGGGCTCGACACCCGGTTCGTGGCCACCGGACAAACCGGGATCTTCATCGAGGGCTGGGGTACCGCGGTGGACGCCGTGGTGGCCGACTTCATCGCCGGCGCGGCCGAGGAGCTGGTGCTCCAGGCGGCGCCGGGGGCGGACATCATCCTGGTGGAGGGGCAGGGCAGTATCAACCACCCCGGGTACTCCGGCGTGACCCTGGGCCTCCTCCATGGCGCCTGCCCCGACGCGCTGATTCTCTGCCACCAGGCCAGCCGGGAGTACATCGGCGAGTACCGGGGGGAGCCCTGGCTCCGGATTCCCCCACTGTCGGATTACGTGAAGTTGTACGAGTCGGTCGGCTCGGCGGTGCACCCTACCAGGGTCATCGCGATCTCGATGAACACCTATGA
>DATFGC010000478.1:0-3357 GCA_035249765.1 Gemmatimonadales bacterium
TCGAACCGGGTCCGGCTGGTGCGGCCTTCCTCGGCCCGCTCCTGGACCCAGAGCAGCGGGCGGAGCGCGGTGTCGCGCAGGGTGGTCGCGAAGGGGAGGCTCACGCTGTCCGGCAGCGCGAGCGCGCCCGCCGAAAGCCCGAGACAGGTCAGAAACAGGAGGGTGTCGCTCCGTGAGGTGGCGCGGCCCGGAGCCCGGATCATGTCAAGTGGTGAGAACGCTCCGATACTTCTCGAAATCGTCGAGAATCCTGCCGGTGCCCCGGACCACGCAGGTGAGAGGATCCTCGTCCACGTGAATGGGGAGCCCGGTTTCCTGCTGCAGCAGCAGATCGAGCCCGCGGATCAGCGCACCGCCCCCGGTCATGATAATGCCGCGGTCCACGATGTCGCTGGAGAGCTCGGGCGGGGTAATCTCGAGCGCGCGGCGCACCGCATCCACGATCTGCTGGACCGGCTCCTGAATCGCTTCCCGGATCTCGGCCGAGTGGACCCGGACCGTCTTGGGAATGCCGGACACCAGGTCCCGGCCCTTCACTTCCATCTCCCGCTCCTCACCGGTCGGATACGCGGAGCCGATCTTGATCTTGATGGCCTCCGCGGTGGGCTCCCCGACCAGGAGATTGTAGTTCTTCCGCATGAACTGGACGATCGCCTGGTCCAGTTCGTCGCCCCCGGTGCGGATCGAGGTGTCGGAGACGATCCCGGAAAGCGCGATCACCGCGATTTCCGTGGTGCCACCGCCGATGTCGATCACCATGTTGCCGGTGGGGGTTTCGACCGGCAGGCCAACCCCGATCGCCGCCGCCATCGGCTCCGCCACCATCAGAACCTGCTTGGCGCCCGCGGTTTCCGCCGAATCCCGCACCGCGCGGCGTTCCACCTCGGTGATACCCGAGGGCACGCAGACGATGACCCGCGGTTTGACCCGGAAGACGTGCTTGTCGATGATGGTCTTGAGGAAGTAGCGGAGCATCTTTTCGGTCACGTCGAAATCGGCGATCACCCCGTCCTTGAGGGGACGGATCGCGATGATGCCGTCCGGGGTACGGCCCAGCATCCGCTTCGCTTCGAGTCCGATCCCCTTGATCTTCCCGGTGGTGCGTTCCAGGGCAACGACCGAGGGTTCGTTGAGGACGATTCCCTCACCCTTTACGTAGATCAGGGTGTTGGCCGTGCCAAGATCGACAGCGATCTCGTTCGCGGGCAGGAAGTTCAGGAATTTGAAGGAACCAAGCATGATCGCGGGGCCACCCGGGTGAGGCTTTTGCTAACCTAATGGCGGGCTTATACATATACAAGCCGCCAAACCCAAAATCTCAAGTCTCCAAGCCGGTGCTGCCAAAGCCTCCCGCACCCCGATCGGTCCGGGGCAGGTTTTCGACCGTTCGGAATTCAGCCGGTTCGACGCGGGCGACCACAATCTGCGCGATCCGCATCCCGCGGGTTACCTCGAAGGTTTCCTGTCCCAGATTCACCAGCGCCACCTTGAGCTCGCCGCGATAGTCGGAGTCGATGGTGGCCGGGGTGTTCGGCAGCGTCACCCCGTGCCTCAAGGCCAGCCCGGATCGAGGGCGAATCTGGATTTCATAACCCTCGGGAATGGCAACGGCGAAGCCGGTGGCAAAGAGTCGCCGGGCTCCGGGCTCCAGTACTCCCGGCTCCGCGCTCGCAATATCGAAGCCAGCGCTTCCGCGGGTAGCTCGCGAGGGAACAGGAAGTCCGGCTCCGTGCTCCAATCGCTGGATGAGGATGGTGACCATTGGGCGGATACAGCGTCAACGGTCAACGGTCAACAGTCGACAGGACAAGCCTTGCGAGTTCGTCCCGTTCACCGTTCACCGTTGACCGTTCACGCAGTTAGAGAACCGTCTCCACGGGCACGAGGGGAAGGTTGAAGGCTTCCGCGACCCCGGGATAGACGACGTTCCCATCCACCACGTTGAGACCGAGGGCCAGGGCGGGATCCTCCCGGCAGGCCTGCTTCCATCCCTGTTTGGCGAGCCGGAGCCCGTACGGCAGGGTGGCATTGGTGAGGGCCAGGGTGGAGGTCCGGGGAACCCCGCCCGGCATGTTCGCCACGGCGTAGTGCAGAATGCCGTCCACGAAGTAGGTAGGGTTCTCGTGGGTGGTCGGCTTGATGGTCTCGACACAGCCGCCCTGGTCCACCGCCACGTCGACGATCACCGCCCCGGGCTGCATCCGCTTGAGGTCGGCCCGGGTCACCAGGTGAGGCGCCTTGGCCCCCGGCAGCAGCACGGCGCCGACCACCAGATCGGCCCGCTCGATCGCTTCCAGGATGTTGAACCGGTTGGAATAGATGGTCTTCACGTTGGCCGGCAGCACGTCGTCGAGGTAGCGCAGCCGCTCCAGCGAGATATCGAGGATGGTGACATTGGCGCCCATCCCGGCCGCCATCTTCGCGGCGTTGATCCCCACCACTCCGCCGCCGATGATCACCACCTTGGCCGGCGCCACTCCGGGCACGCCGCCCAGCAGCACCCCCCGCCCGCCGTGCACTTTCTCCAGGTACTTGGCGCCCTCCTGCACCGCCATGCGGCCGGCCACCTCGGACATGGGGGTGAGCAGGGGCAGCTCACCGCTGGGCAGCTGCACCGTCTCGTAGGCGATGGCCACGGCGCCCGAGGCGATGACCGCCCGGGTCAGCTCCTCCGCGGCGGCGAAGTGGAAGTAGGTGTAGATCACCTGGCCCTTCCGCATCCGGGGCCACTCGACCGCGATCGGCTCCTTCACTTTCATGATCATGTCCGCGTTGGCCCAGACCTCCTCCGCGGTGGCCAGGATCTTCGCGCCGGCGGCGGTGTATTGCGCATCGGTGAACCCGCTCCCCACCCCGCCGTCTTTCTCGACGTAGACCGTGTGGCCCCGGGCGCTCAGCAGCTCCGCCCCCGCGGGAACGAGGGCGATGCGGTTTTCGTTGGTCTTGATCTCCTTGGGCACTCCGATGATCATGTCGAGTTCCTCGTTGAGGGAGCCAGGGAGTCAGGGAGCCAGGGAGCCAGAGGGCACAACGATCGCGCTGGCTCCCCGGCCCCCCGGCTCCCTGGCTCCCTGATCAGGTCCCAACCGCACCACGCTCCAACGCTCTGGTTCAAAGTATTCGGCCGCGAGGGCAGCCACGGTCTCCCGGGTCACCGAATCGATCTCGGCGAGGATCTCGTCGAGCCGCCGATAGCGGTCCCGGTGCAGCACGGTGCCCGCGAGGCGGTGCATCCGGCTGCTCGGGCTCTCCAGCGAAAGCATCACCTGCCCCTTGAGCTGCTGCTGGCCGAGCACGGTGCCCGCGAGGCGGTGCATCCGGCTGCTCGGGCTCTCCAGCGAAAGCATCACCTGCCCC
>DATFGC010000479.1:0-2696 GCA_035249765.1 Gemmatimonadales bacterium
GATGCCGTGCTCCAGCTCGAAAGCGGAGAGCCCGCCCGACCCGGCCTCTTCGGCTTCGTGCAGGGGACTTTCCTTGTCGTCATCGTCGTCCTTCCCGCCGCATCCGCCCGCTACCAGGGCCAGGGCGAACACCGCCAGCGCGGGCCACTGCCGCCAGTTCCGGAGCTTCATCGCTGTGGACTCTCCTCGCGTGATCGTTCAAAACCGCACCCGCAGGTGGGTGCTCGACGAATCTCTCCCGGGGGGAGTCGGAGGATGGTGAAGTGATTGTGAAGCGTTCTTCAGCGGCGCGGGATCGCGGTTCCGTGGCAGGCGATGCAGAGCTGGGGATTCTTGCGGAGCATCCGTTCGGAATCGAAGCTGGGGCCATGGGGGCTGAAGCCTCGGCCCCGCACGACCGAATGGCAGGTGAGGCAGTCCCGCTCGACGTGGCAGGAGACGCAGCTTTCCAGCGATTGCCGCGCGGCCTGGCCGTGTCCCACGAAGAACTGCCGGTTACCGTCGTGATAGCCGCCGGCGCCCAGCAGGGTGCGCCGGGCCGAGAGCCCGGATTGATCGTGACAGCTCTGGCAGAACTCACCGGTGTTGTGGCACTCGGTGCAGCCGCCGGCCCGGGTGTAGGCGTCGGCGGGATGCCGGGTCAGGTAGCTCGCCGGATGGTACGAGTTCCGCCGGGCCGGGTCGGGGAGATGGCAGCTCAGGCAGTAGTCCCGCACGTGACAGCTCGAGCAGCTTCTCATGCTCGCGGCTGCCACGGGACCATGGCGGTCCCTCCACTCCGGAGTGTGGCTCCTGGGAAGCCGGCCCGCGGTGCGGGCACCACTGCTTCTGGTGGGCGACGCGGCGAGCAGGGCGCGCGCCGGCGCCGGGGCATCGGCCCCGTGACAGGCGAAGCAGCTTTCCCGGGTGTGACAGGTTCGGCAGGTTGCGCCACCCCGGCCGGCCTGGGCGCCATGCCGGATCTCGAAATCCCTGGCCGAATGGCTGGTCGGCGCCGCGAGCTTCTGGGGAATCGCGAGCGACCGCGGATCCACCTCCAGCGCCTGAATGGACGGAACTTCCGCCGCGTTGACGTGACAGGCTGCACAGAAGTCCTGGGCGTGGCAGGTGGCGCAGCCCTGCGCAATTCCTCCCGATCCGCCCGTTGTCCCCGCCGCCCGGCCGTGCCCCGCCGCGGCGAGAAAGCCCGGAGCCTGGTGAGAAACCGGCGCCGGGAAGCCGGCGATCCGATCGCGGGTGAGCGAGGCCGCCCGGGCCAGCGGCAGGTGGCAGGTGGCGCACGCCGAGTCGGGCACAGTCAGGTGGTCTCGGGCATTGGGGAGGTGGCAGCTGACGCACTGCGTTGCGCTTGGCCCCCGCACCCGCATCCACCCGGCCTCGCGCTCGGCGTGACAATCGGTGCAGCGCTCGGTGGTGTCCCGCGCCGCCCGCCGCGCCCTCGCATGCTCCAGGTGCTCGAATCGGAGGTTCGAGACCCGCGGCCCGGTGCGCGGGCTCCAGTCTACTCTGGCTTCCACCGTGCCGTCATGACAGCCGGCACAGCTTGCCGCGGCCGGAAACATGGGAGTCCCGGCTTCGCTCGCCCCGGGGTGACAGGTGGCGCAGCTCACGAACAACTTGGCGTGCTCCGGATGGTCAAATGGCGGAGCGGGGCGTTGCTGCAGGCGCATCCCTCCGGCCGCCACCAGGAGGAGAGCGGAAAGCGCCGTAACGGCTCGGAGCGGAAACTCGGTCATGGCGCGGCTTGCCGCGGTCTCCCGGGCGGGAGTATCCAGCGGTCCGCCGCCGAGCGGAGGGTGAGCGACATCCGCGCGCTGGCCCGCCACTGATTCCAGTCGAAGGCCGCTGCATCGGGCCGGTCTCTCGATTCCCAGTAGCGATCCACCGAGAGCCCAACCCGCCAGCGCTCACCGGAGCGGTAGTCGGCCGAAACCCCCGCCCAGGTGACTCCCGCGTCCTGGAAGCGCAGCTCGAGCGGCCGCTCCAGGCTGCCGCCCCGCACGGAGAGATCGAGCCACTCCCGCGCCAGCCAGGTCACCCGGGCGTCCACTCCCCGCGAAGCCGCGCCGGGGAGGAACTCTCCGTGCACCCCGGCGTCCACGATCCAGCGCGACCCGGGGGTCGCCGAGCCATCCACGCCCCAGCGCCAGCCCCGATCTTCCACCGTCACCGTCGGCGTGCTGGTTTCGGTGTCGTCGTAGCGGAACCACTCTCCCCGTGCGCGCAGCCGCAATCGCGGCAGGGGATTCACCCCGATCGATCCGTGGATTCCATGATGCGGCACCGGGCTGAAGACCCCCCACACCGTCCAGAGATCGAAGAAGGGGCGGTAGCGCCGCCCGCCGGCGGTGATCCAGAGACCGGCCCCCGAGTACGTCACCGTGGCATCTGCGCTGCCCCAGCGACCCTCGGCCAGATCGTATTCCGCTCCTCCACTCAGTCGCAGGGCCGGGTGGGGCCGCGCGGCGAAGCTCGCCGCGGCTCGCTCCGAGACGAAGTAGTCGGTGTGAGGATCCACTTCCCGCCGGTATTCCAGCTCGGCATCCAGCCCGCTCCAGTGCGTGCCGGCAAAGAGGCCCGCCACCACCTGCCGGTGGCCGGGCTGGAACTCCGCCAGCGGATTCACCGCCGGACTGGTGACCGGGAGTACCGTACCGCGTGCCAGCCCCCATCCGGCATAACCGCCCGCTTCCAGG
>DATFGC010000480.1:0-4227 GCA_035249765.1 Gemmatimonadales bacterium
CCCGGCGCGATGGCGTTCACCCGGACCCCCTGCGATGCGTGCATGAGGGCGAGCTTTTTCGCGTGCGCAATCAGCCCGGCCTTGGCGGCCGTATAGCCGAAATCGGGCGCCGGGTCCGCTTCCAGTCCGGAGATCGAGGAGACCAGGAGAATGCTGCCCCCGCCGGCCTCGGCCATCCAGGGGATCACCCGGTCGCAGGCACGCACCGCCGCCATCAAATCCACCTGGAGGCTGGCCTCCCAGTCCGCCAGGCTGGGGCCGACGGCGAGCGCCGACGCACTGTGGACCAGGACATCCACGCTGCCGAGCGACTCCCGCGCTCGGTCGAGGAATCCCGCCAGCGAGGCCGGGTCGGCCACGTCACAGCTCGCGGCAAAGGTACGCACCCCCGTGGCCAGAAGAGCGGCCTCCGCATCGCGCAGCGCGGCCTCTCCGCGGGCACAGATCCCCACGTTGGCGCCCTCGGCCGCGAGGCCGAGCGCAATGGCGCGGCCGATACCTCGGCTTCCCCCGATCACGATGCAGTTACGGCCCTGTAGCTCCAGATCCATCGACTCTCCTGTATGATGGATCACCCTGATGAAAGAATCAGCTCCGGGTTCACCGCGGTCCCTCATTCGAGATGTCCACACTGCAGCGCCACCGGGCGTCGGCCAGCCTGGCCGAGGCCCGGTCCGTCTCCAACAGCACGATCAGAACCGCGACCCGGTCAGCTTCACGTCGGCACCGGCCCACGCCTTGGCGAACCGCTGCTCCACCGCCGCCGCCTCGGCCGTTTTCCCCTGAGCCTTGAGCGCGGCCGCCAGCCCGAACAGCGACCACCCATTCTCGGGGAACCGCTTCAGATCCTCCCGGTACACCGCTTCGGCCTCGGCGTGCTTGCCGGCCTTGAGCAACGCCGCACCGAGCGAGTGGCGAACCGGGTAGTACCAGCGGGGCGGCTCGAAGTAGAGGCCGGCGTCCTCGATTTTCAGCGCCTCGCGAAAATGCATGATCCCTTCCTCGACGTTTCCGCTCCGGGTCGCGATCTCCCCCGCGAGGGCATGCGCCGCAACGGAGACGGCGGTCTTGGCATCGACGTTCGCCGGCGTGGCTGCATCAATCACCCGCACGGTATCCAGGGCCGCCCGCGCCTCGGCGAACTGGCCCTTGGCCGCATGGGCCACGCCCCGGGCGTAGTACGCCAGCGCCACCGGCATCCGGAGGTCCGAGGGAGGAAGCGGCTCCGCCAGGACCTCGTCCCAGCGCCCGAAGGTGGTCAGGGTCAGCACGTGGTAGGGGACCATCTCCTGGAGCATGAACACCCCCCGCGCCACCTCGAGGTTCACCTTGGACTTGAGCGTGCGGGAGGCCTCGAGCGCCTGCGCGCTCCGCCCGGCCAGGGTGGAGACGAAAGCCAGAAAGTGGATGTTGTGGGGATAGTAGGCCAGCGAATACACCGTGACCGGCTTTTGTCCCTCGATGAAGGTCTCGTCGGTGTGAATCGCATGCACATTGCTCTGGGCGGCGTCGTTGTAGCGCCCCACCCGGATATAGATGTGGGCCGGCATGTGAACCATGTGGCCCACCCCGGGCATCAGGCGCGCCAGCCGCTCGGCGCAGGGCACCGCCTTCTCCGGCGTCACCGCCTCCACCGCGTGGATATAGAAATGGCAGGCGCCGGGATGCTCCGGATTGCGGGCGATGGCTCCCTCCAGCAGCCGCACGATTTCCCCGGTGCCCGGATAGGGCTTCCCCTCAGGGGTCCAGTAGTTCCAGGGCCTGAGATCCATCAGCGCCTCGGCGTAGAGCGCCTGGGCGTCGAGGTCGTTGGGAAATCTCCGTGCCACCGCGCCCATCGCCCGGGCGTAGGCGGAGTCGAGGCTGGCGCGATCGGCGGGCGGCACCGGGGAGTACCGGGTAGCGACCGCCTCGACATAGGCTCGCTCCCACTCGCTGGCATCGCCGCTCACCGCCACGGCGCGCTGGACCGCCGCATGGGCCTGCACCCCGCTCGCGGAATCCATGCCGGCATTCACGTGGGGGCCCAGCGCGTAGGCGATTCCCCACCAGCACATCGCGCAGTCAGGGTCCAGCTCGGTCGCGCGGGTGAAGGACCGGATTGCCTCCGCGTGGTTGAATCCGTATACCAGGCGAAGACCCTGGTCGAAGTACTGCTGCGCCTGAGGAACCCGGGTGCTTATGGCATGGTGATGGCTGCCGAGGTCGGTGTAGAGCGGCACCGCCGGCTGCTGGGCGGACAGAGTCTGCGCGGCCAGCAGCAGCGCGGGAATGACGGGGCGGAACATGGGTGGCTCCTTTGCAGGGGATCGCCCACATTCTACCGTCGTACCCCGGCTTTCGGAAAGGAATACCGCTCAGCAGCCCCCCGTCCCAGGGTTTCTGTCCCGTGGGTCCCTGACCGGCAGGGTCCCGTCCAGCCGAAGCGCGTAGCTGTCCTGCACGTTGTCGCCCTCGTAGCGGATGGACTGGAGCACCATCACCGGCCGGGTAGCCGGACTGGTGGCGCTGTACCACATGTGGGTGGACTCGGTGTAGGCAGGGCCGCAGCGGACCAGCTTCACCACAAACCCCTTTTCGTAGAGTACGCCCAGCATGTGCTCGCCCCTGGGGTGGACTCCCCCCTCATCCAGGTAGACCACCTTGGCCTGTGCCTGGGTTCCGCTCGCCAGCACCGAGAACTCCCGCCCTGCCAGCGTCACCGACCCAGTCCGGCCCACCGGATTGGGGTCGTTCTTGACGCTGAGGTTCATCGGCCTGGGCCCGTCGCCGTTCCAGGCGATCCCGGCCGGCGACGCTTCCAGTGCCTTCCAGTCATGTCCCGCCGGGCCCGAGGCCGGCGGGATCAGCACCTTGATCGCCTCGGCCAGCGCCACATGAGGCAGGGTGGTGGACACCGGAGTCCGATCGGCGCCCGCCGAGCATTGTTCGCTGTAGAGCGCGAGCTGGGCCGGCTGGAGCGGCGGCAGCCTGTCGCTCCGGGAGAGCACGAAGCCTTCGCAGGCCCGCCCGTTGCACGAGGTCTGCACCGAGAGGTGGCTGGACTCGATCGTTTCGCCCTGGACGCTGTGCCAGTTGGTGCCCCCTGCCCCAGTCTTGAGCGGGCAGCGGGCCAGCTCGGTGACCAGGCCGGCCTGCTTGAGCGCCCCGAGCACCGCCGCTTCGCCCAGCGGCGCGTTGGGGTTCCGGACGAACAGGTGGGAGACAATGGTCCGCGCCCCGGTGGCGACGACCATCAGGTTCCGCCCTCCGATGCTCAGGGCGCCCTGCCGGGTGTAGCAGCCGCCGTCGGGCAGGCAGGTTCTCAGCGCGACCGGCGGCAGCGCGGCCCATTTGACCCCGGGGAGCTTCTCGACCCCATGCCAGTCGGTCTCGAACTCCCTGCCCAGGAAGGCGGTGACGATCCCGGCGAATTCCTCCTCCGGCTTGGGCGTCGCCTGGAAGGCGGTGAGCAGGGCCAGCGCGCCCAGGGTCAGGACACCAGCGCCACCGAAATGCCTGATACGCATGACTGTCGGTCCTCTCGAGGAATGGATCGGCGGATCGCTGCCTCGAGGCATTGCGCAGAACGGCGCCGGAGCCCGTCACAAGCTCGGGACCGCACTCCCGGCGAGCTACCGGCGGGCGTAGCTGGTGGCATTGATCAGCGTGCTGGAGATCAGCACCCGCATCCGGTTCCGGGCCTGGAGGGCCGCGGTCCGCGCCTCGGTGCTGCCGTAATGTTTGAGGGTGATCGGCGCGATCTTGGCGCCGATGCTGTCGAGCGCCGCCCAGTTCTTGTAGGTCAGAGCGATGCCGAACTGCCAGTCATCCTTGGAGCTCGGCGAGGCGTTGGTCATTGTCGCGTAGTTGACCAGAATCCCGGCCGCCCGCTGCGCTTCCCAGGTGGGGATGAGATGGGTCCGCATGTCGGCCTGCACCGCCTGCTGCATTCCGTCCGCATACCGGTAGAGACTGACCCGCATGACTGCGCCGGTTGCGGTGATGCCGGAATCCGCGACGGCGGCTCCTTGAGCCGAAATGGGGGGAACGGCAACAGCGCTCGCGAGTGCGAGCCCGAGCAGGGAACGGCGGATCATGGTATGACCCCTTGGAGTGGGTTTGGACGGGAGCCCGTCCGGGAAGGGAGAACCTATCGTTAACCCGCGCAAACGCCAGCCTCGCCGCGTCATGAATTGGGTATTATCGTCCCGGGCCTGCCTACATCAGGCCGGAGGGCTTCACCCT
>DATFGC010000481.1:0-6210 GCA_035249765.1 Gemmatimonadales bacterium
GCGCCCTGGCCGCCCAGGGATCGGCCCACGATCGCTGGCTGACCGGACTCAAGGGGGCCCATCGCTGCCTGTTCGATTTTCCGGGACACGGCGCCGGGCTTCCCCTGATCCACGTCTACAACTACGTGAACACCTACCGGACCGCCTACGGCGCGCCGCCCGGCAGTGTGAATGCGATCGGCACTTTCTACGGCCCGCCGGGAGACTCCGCCAGCATCCCGCTGGCCTGGAATGATCTGGTGTGGGAGAAGTACAAGATCGGGGAGCTCCTCAAGCTCACCGATCCGGTCACCAGACTGCCCAGCACCCGCAACATGTTCTTCCGTCCCCGCGCCGGGGACCCGGTGTTTTTCGGGGGCGCCTTCGCGGTGGCGGGGATCGAGAGCCTGCAGCGGATGGGCACCACGTTCCTGATGTGCAACAACGCCTTTCAGTCCTGGATGGCGTTTCTCTCCGGCAGCGGCACCAAGGGCAATCCCGCCGGGATCGAACGGGAAATCCGGGCGAACCTGCTGCCGGGGGTGGTGACGGTGCCGGCGATGGTGATTTCCATCGAGAAGGCCCAGGCCGCGGGGGTGGCGTACAACAGACAATAGCCGTCAGCCATCATTCAGCCGTCAGCCATCAGCTATCAGCCATCAGCGACTGAAGGCTGAAGGCTCACCGCTTCCAGCGGTCCATGTCGCGACGCGCCTTCTTCGAGGGCCGGCCGCGGCTTTCGCCTCCATGCAGCTGGGCGGCCAGCCGGTGCTGCTCGGCGAGCCGCTCCCGCGCCGCCCGGCTCTCGGGGTCCTCGAGAAAAAGCTCCGCCGCGATCGCGGCGCTGCCCCGCTTCTGGGCCACCGCGCGCACGGTGATCCGGTGCTCGTAGGGACCCAGCCGGATCCGGATCCGGTCGCCCGGCTTGATGATCCGGGACCGCTTGGGCTTGTCTCCGTTGACCTCGATCTTGCCGCCTTCCACGGCTTCGGAGGCCTGGGACCGGGTCTTGAAGAAGCGCGCGGCCCAGAGCCATTTATCGAGGCGCGCGGGTGATTCTGGTTCCATGGCGGTGAGCGGTGAGCGGTGAGCGGTGAGCAGTGCCTGTTGCCTGTTGCCTGTTGCCTGCTGCCTGTTGCCCGTTGCCTAGTTTAGCTTGAAGCACTCACCCGTGCCAAACATGCCGGCTTCTTCTTCCCCCGCCGTTCCCGACGGCTCGATCCCGCCTCACGCGGGGGAGCGCCGCTTCGGTCCCCCGGAGCAGCGCAGCTTTCTCAGGGTCCTCTACATCGGCCGGGCGGTGCTGGCGGCCATCGTGCTGGTGCGGGCGGCGCTGGTCCGGCTGGAGGAGCCGGAGATCGCCTGGACCGCGATGCTGGTGGTGCTGCTCGCCTACGCGGTGACCGGGTACGGGATCTACGCCACCTTCGTGCGGCGGAGCCGGGGGCCGCTGGCGTTTCTGCAGACCCAGGCGGCGATGGACCTGCTCCTGGTCACCACCCTGGTGCATTTCGAGGGCCCGCAGCAGAGCGGCTGGGCCGCGCTCTACGTGCTGGTGATCGCGGTCTACGCGCTGATCATGCCGCTGCGCTCCGGGATCGTCACCGCGCTGCTCGGCGCGGCGATGTTCCTGGCCGATGCCTACTTCGGCCATCCCGGTCCGCCGGGAGGCTGGCTCTGGGGCCAGGTCGCGGTATTTACCGTGGTGTTCGTGGTGGTCGCGGTGCTGGGGCAGCGGCTGCGCACCGCCTCGGTGGAGCAGACCGAGCTGGCCAGCGAGCTGCTCCGGGTGCGCCTGGAGGCCGACGAGATTCTTCGCAACATCCGCTCCGGGGTGATCACGGTGAACGGCCAGGGCCAGCTGGCCTTCATGAACCTGGCGGCCGAGCATCTGCTCGGGTTACCGGCGGCCGAGCACGTGGGTCTGCCGGTGCTGGATGCGCTGGAGGCGAGAGCGCCGGAGCTCTGGGCGGCGATCGTGCTGGGGATCGAGAAGGGCCGCCGGGTCAACCGGGCCGAGGGCACCGCCCGGCGGGCCGATGGGCGCGAGGTTCCGATCGGGCTCTCGACCACGACCTTCGAGCGGCCCGCGGAACGGCTGCCCAGCGTGACCGCGATTTTCACCGACATCTCCGACCTCCAGCAGCTCCAGAATCTCCATGTACGGGCGGAGCGGCTGGAAGCGGTGGCGGCGCTCTCGGCGTCGCTGGCCCACGAGATCCGCAACCCGCTGGCCTCCATTCGCAGCTCGGTGGAGCAGCTTTCCCGGAGCAGCCACGATGATCCCGACGACCGGGTGCTGGCCCAGCTCATCGTGCGGGAGAGCGACCGGCTGAGCCGGCTGCTGGGCGAGTTCCTCGATTTTTCCCGGGTGCGGGCCAGTCATTTCGTGCTGGTCGATCTCACGGCGGTGGTGCGGGGCGCGGCCCAGCTCATCCGCGAGCATCCCGATACCGGCCCCGGGGTGGACATCGTGGTGCAGGGCGCCCCGTTCATGGTCGAGGCCGACGAGGATCTGCTGCACCGGATCGTGACCAACCTGCTGCTCAACGCGGCCCAGGCGATGAACGGGGCCGGGCGGATCGAGGCGATCGTGGACGTTCCCGGCACCGGCGAGCTGCCCCGGGGCAGCGAGTTCGAGCATCCGGTGCGGCTCCGGGTGCGGGACGACGGGCCGGGGATCGACCCCGAGCTGCAGGTGCGGCTGTTTCAGCCGTTCGTGAGCGGGCGGCCGGGCGGGAGTGGTCTCGGACTTGCCATCGTGGAGCGCGCGGTCGCGGCGCACCGCGGCCTGGTGCTGCTGGACTCTGCCCCGGGCGTGGGGACCACGTTTACCATTCTCCTGCACGCCAAATGGCCTTCGGAGGACGTCGCATGACCCAGCAGCCCACGATCCTGGTGGTGGACGACGAGTCGGGCATCCTCGATACGCTGCGGATCCTGCTTCGCAAGGAAGGGTTCGAGGTCACCACCGCGCAGGGCGGGAAGGCCGGGCTCGACCAGATCCGCTCCGGCACCCACGACATCGTCCTGACCGACGTGCGGATGCCGCAGGTGACCGGGCTCGACATCCTCCAGGCGGCCAAGGAGCAGGACACCATGACGCCGGTCATCCTGATGACGGCGCAGGCCTCGCTCCAGACCGCGGTGGCGGCGGTGAACGCCGGAGCCTTCTACTACATCCAGAAGCCGTTTTCCAACGACGAGCTGCTGGCCATTCTCCGGCGGGCCTGCGAATTCCGCCAGATCCGGGTGGAGAACCGGCAGCTCAAGCAGGACATCCGGCGGAAGGACCGGGGCACGGTCGCCCGGCCGATCGGCAAGTCGCGCCGGTTCATGGACGTGCTCAAGCTCGCGGAGGTGGTGGCGCCCACCGACTCCACCGTGCTGATCCAGGGCGAAAGCGGCACCGGCAAGGAGGTCATCGCCCGCTACATCCACAACCTCTCGGGCCGCGCCGACGGTCCCTTTCTCTCGATCAACTGCGGCGCCCTGCCGGAGAACCTGCTGGAGAGCGAGCTGTTCGGGCACGTCAAGGGCTCCTTCACCGGCGCGGTGCGGGACAAGCAGGGGCTGTTCGCGGCGGCGCGGGGCGGCACCTTCTTCCTGGACGAAGTCGGCGAGATGCCGCCCTCGCTCCAGATCAAGCTGCTTCGGGTGCTCCAGGAGCGGGAGGTGATTCCGGTGGGCGCCACCGAGACCATCCCGGTGGATGTGCGGATCGTGGCCGCCACCAACCGCGACCTGGAGGAGGAGGTGCGCCGGGGGCATTTCCGCTCCGACCTGTTCTACCGGCTCAACGTGATCGCCCTGGAGCTGCCCTCGCTGCGGGACCGGCGGGACGACCTGGTGCTGCTGATCGACCATTTCTTCCAGGACCTGGCCGCGGAGCGGGAATCCGCCCCCAAAGCGCTGTCGTCCGAGGCGCTCGACGCGGTGATGGTGTACGACTGGCCCGGCAATGTGCGGGAGCTGCAGAACGCGCTGGAGCACGCCGTGGTCCTCAGCAAGGGCACCCTGATCGAGCCGGGCGCGCTGCCGGAGCGGATCACCCGCCGCCGGCGGGAGCCGCTGGTCGCGGAGCGGTCCTCGCCCAATCCCTCGCTCGAGGTGATCGAGCGGGCCTACATCATGTGGGTGCTCCAGGCCGAGGGCGGGAACAAGACCCGGGCCGCGGAGGTGCTGGGCATCGACCCCTCGACCCTGTACCGCAAGCTGAGCCGGTACGAAGAGCAGCCGGCGGCCGCGGGATGAGCGGGGATTCCCCCGAAAGGCAACTCGAGCGGCGGGCCCGTCCCCGAACCGAGGTCGTGCTGCCCAGCGATCACGCCGGGGCGGAGACGCTCGAGATCCTGGCCGAAGCGCCGCAGTACAACCGCTGGCAGCTCGACATGGTGGCCCCCTGGCTCGGCAAGCGGATTCTCGAGGTGGGCGCCGGGATCGGGAACATGTCGGCGCAGTTTCTGGAAGGCCGTCCCGACCTCCTGGTGGTCACCGACACCGACGCGTTCTACCGGGCCCGCCTGGCGGAGCGGTTTGCGGGCCGCGCCGAGGTGGAGGTCGAGGCGCTTTCGATGCCCGACCTCTCGGCCGGGCCGCGCTTCGCGGAGTACCGGCTGGACACGGTGATCGCCACCAACGTGGTGGAGCACATCGAGGACGACCTGGGGACGGTGCGCACCATGCGGAGCCTGCTGGTGTCCGGGGGCCGGGCCGTCATTCTGGTTCCCGCCCTCCAATCCATCTACGGCACGATAGACCGCGAGCTGGGCCACTACCGCCGCTACAGTCCGTCCCGGCTCCGGCTCCTGCTGGAGCGCGCCGGCCTCGAGGTCGAGCAGTTGCGCTGGTTCAACCGGGTGGGGGTGTTCGGCTGGTGGTTCAACGGCCGGGTCCGGGGAGTGAGCCGGATCCCGCTGGACCAGCTCCGGACCTTCGACCGGCTGGTGCCCCTGCTCCGGCTGGAGCGATTCCTGCCGCTGCCTTTCGGCCAGTCCCTCATCGCGGTGGGTCGCGCCCCATGATCGAGCTGCCCCGGCTGTCGGTGGTGATCCCGGTCTACAACGAGCGCGCCACGCTGGAGGCCATCGTGGACCGGCTCCGGTCGGTACCGCTGCCCATGGAGGTCATCACGGTGAACGACGCCTCCTCCGACGGGAGCGGGGAGATCCTCGACCAGCTCAAGGCGCGGGAGCTGATCGACGTCGTGGTCCATCAGCCGAAGAACCGCGGCAAAGGCGCCGCGATCCGCACCGGGATCGTCCATGCCACCGGGGATGTGATCGTGGTTCAGGATGCCGATCTCGAGTACGACCCGGACGACTTTGCCCGGCTGCTCGGCCCCATCCTGGAGAACAAGGCCGACGCGGTCTTCGGGTCCCGCTTTCTGGGGAGCGAGCGGCGGGTGCTGTATTTCTGGCATTCGGTGGGCAACCGGGTGCTGACCCTGGTCTCCAACATGTTCACCAACCTCAACCTCACAGACATGGAGACCTGCTACAAGATGGTGCGGGCTCCGCTGATGAAGTCGCTGGTGCTGACCAGCGACCGCTTCGGTTTCGAGCCGGAAATCACCGCCCGGCTGGCCCAGGCCAAGGCGCGGATCTGGGAAATCCCGATCAGCTACAGCGGCCGCACCTACGAGGAAGGCAAGAAGATCGGGTGGCGGGACGGGGTGGCCGCGTTCTGGCACATCATTCGGTTCAATCTGTTTCCTCCCCCGCGGCAGTCCCGGTAGGGATGGGGCGCCTCGACCGTTTCGTCACGGCCGCGGCGCTGCTGGTCATCGTCGTCCTGGGCTTTTTCCCGATCGCAAACTGGATTCCCGGGGGGAACGCCGCCGACTGGTACCCGTCGGTGCTCCGGGAATGGCTCAGCGGGACGGTCCTGGTTGCCGGGGCGGGGTTGCTGCTGGCGCTGCTCTCCCGCCGAGTGCCCGCCCTGTGGTCCGTCGGGGTGGGACGGGCGTTCGGGACGCTGGCGACGCGTCCCGGCACCACCCTGGTCCTCGCGCTCCTGGCGGGAGCGATCTACGCGCTCGTGGCCCACCTGATCTACGACGGTAAGCCACTCCTCATTGACGAAATCATCCAGACCTGGCACGGTCGGATTCTCGCCGACGGCGCCCTGTGGACCCCGGTGCCGGCGCACCCGGAATTCAGCAGCTCGATGCACAAGATCGACACCGGCGACCGGATGTATGGCCAGTTCCCCATCGGCGGACCGGCGATG
>DATFGC010000482.1:0-3044 GCA_035249765.1 Gemmatimonadales bacterium
CCGGGCGCGAAGAAGCCCCACCCCGCGACGCCCAGCGTGTCGGTGCTGCCGAAATAGCCGGAAGGCAGCATCCCGAGCACGTTGTTGTCGTTCTGGGGAAGCCGGATGTCGGCCGACACATACCCGGCGTTGAGCTGCACGTCCAGGTTGTCGCGGAGATGGGTGCTCAGGTTGGACCGCAGGCTGATCCGGCGGTTGGTGTTGGGCCGGAGGATGTTGTCCGGCAGCTCGGTCACGTTCCGCGCGGTGGTCAGCCGGTCGAACTCGGAGTCGGGCAGCCGGAAGGTTCCCGCCTCGTTCTCGAACTCGCCGGAGACGAAGTACTGTATCGCGTCGCTGCCGCCGGTCACGTTGACCCCGAACTGGGAGCGATAGCCCTTCCCGATCGGCGACATGGCGTCATCTTGCAGCGGGTTGGTCGTCAGCAGCTTTTCGTTGGTACAGGTGTTCGTGGCCACCTGGGTCAGGAGACAGGTCCTGAGCGCGCCGCCCGGCGTACCGCCGGTGATCGTCCGGCCCACCAGCCGGAAGTTGGTCGGATACTCATTCTTGTCGAGGATCTGGCCGCCTTCGGCATAGGCGTTCCAGCGGGGGCGGCCGGCGCGGCCCTTCTTGGTGGTGATCCGGATAACCCCGTTGGCCGCGTCGGTGCCGTAGAGCGTGGCGGCCGAGGGGCCCTTCACGATTTCAATCGACTCGATCTCGTCGGGGTTGATGTCGTTCATCCGGGAGGGTGACTGGCCGCCGGTCCCCAGCGAGCTGGAGGCGGGGTTGGTGTTGACCTTGATCCCGTCCACCACGATGATCGGCTCGTTGGAGAGCGAGAGGCTGTTGGCCCCCCGAATCCGGATCCGGGTGCCGGTCCCCACCGTGCCGGAGCTGGGCAGCACGGTCACCCCGGCGGAGCGGGCCTGCAGCAGCTGGGACAGGCTGGAGATCGGCTCCAGCGCGGTCAGCGAGTCGGCCCGGATGCTCGCCACCGTGTGGCCGAGCTCGAGCCGGCGCTGCTCACCGGTCGCGGTGGTGATGATCTCCTCGAGGGTGAAGGGCACCACCTCGAGCGCGAAGTCCACCGTGGCGGTTTCGCCCGCGGCGACGGTCACCGTCTTCCGCTGGGCCGCGTACCCCACCGCGATGACCCTGATGTCGTAGGATCCCGGGGCGACGCTGGTGAAGGTGTACCGGCCGTCGGGCCGCACGTTCACCACCTGACCGGTCTGGGCCAGCTGAAGCCGCGCGGCCTGAATGGCCTGGCTGCTGCCCATATCGGTGACTCTACCGGTGATCGAACCCGCCTGGGCTGCGGCGGGGGCCGCAAATCCGAACAGCAGGGCGGACACCGCGAGCAACCGATGAACGCTGAAGAGAGACCTCATGGATGCAATCCTCGTCCTGGAGTGACCAAAAGACCGAGCCCGCCGATTTCTCAGAATTGAGATTATATCATCTTTCATGCCCAAGAGGAAGCTCTGGAAGTATCGCCGCTTCAATATCTTAGGGGTCGGGCTCGGAGAGTGGATACATTCCGACACGCCACCCTCGACACGACCGTGTCCTATGGACACGTCCGGCTATGGTACCGGACCGAAGCCCTTTCCCGGCGGGAGGGCGCGAAGCGCCCCCCGGTGCCGGTCCAGATCCGTACGGTAATCCGACAAGCTAACAAGGTTACGGATTTCCCACGAGTCCCGACCCAGGTGGTAGAGCTCCTCGGTCCCATCCCCATTGAGGATGTACTGCAGGCTGTCGAGCACCACCGAGCGCATCGAGCCCTTTAGCACCGGGGCCGGGGGCCAGCGGGGAAGCAGCCGGTTGTAGTCCACGGTGGCAAGGACGGTGTCGGGGAGGAACGGCCCGCCTCCACCGCCCCAGGAGCGCGCCAGCGAGCGGCCGGGCAGGCCGGGATTGGGAACCTGGGCCATTTCGAGAAGGGTGGCGGGGAGATCCCTGAGCGCCGCGAGGGAGCCCACCCGGAGCCCGGCCGGGGCCCGCCCGGGAGCGAGCAGAAACAGGGGAACGTGGAGCACCTGGAGATAGAGGTTGTTGCCGTGGGAAATCACCCCGTGCTCGCCGAACAGCTCCCCATGATCGGAGGTCACCACCACGATGGTGTTGCTGAGCTGGCCCCGCTGCTCCAGCGATTGGAGCAGCGCGTCCACCTGCCCGTCGAGATATGTAATGCCTCCGTCGTAGGCATCGAGACTGATGGCCAGGTCTTCGACCGGCACCGGAGGCCGCCCGTAGGCGCGAACCAGCAGGTCCCAGTAGCGCTCGGCGACCGGGGCGGGACGGCGGAAGTACATGGTGTCGAACGGCGCCGGCGGGAGATAGGGCCCGTGGGCCTCGTAGTAGTTGAGGAAAGCGAACCAGGGACGGCCCCCGGTCTCCTGTGACCATTGGAGGAATTCCGCGTTGATAAAGGCAGCCCCCCGGCCTTCGATCATCCGCCTCCGCCCCACCAGCTCGGCCACCCGGTCCACCCCGGCGAGCCGGCGGAAGAGCCCGGTCCGGCGGAGGATCGCGATGGGCTCGAGCGGGTAGTCGGCGTAATGGGCGAAGCCCCGGGCCAGTCCGGTGGGCCGGCCGGTCTGGGTGTAGTTGGCGACGAATCCGCCGGTCGCATAACCCGCGGCAGCAAGGGTCTCCGCCAGGGTCGGAAAGGTCCGGTCCAGGGGGCGGTCCCAGGTCACCGAGAGCTCGGTGGGGTGCCGCCCGGTGAACATCACCGCGTGGGACAGCGTGGTCCAGGGAGCCGGCGCCAGGGTCCGCTCGAACACCACACCCCGAGCGGCCCATTCCCGAAGCCCTGGGGTGGTGGCTCGCCCGTACCCGTACAGTCCCAGGTTCCAGGCCCGCACCGTGTCCAGCACCAGCAGCAGAATATTGGGCCGGGGGGCGAGGGTCGCCGGCAGCGAGGCGAGGGTGCGCCGCTCCCGGATGGTGCGGAAGATATGGAGCGAGAGCCCGGTGAGCCCGAGCAGGAGCAGGGCCGCGGGGGCGCCGAGCCGCACCACGCGGCTGAGCGCCACCGCGCGGGGAAAGAG
>DATFGC010000483.1:0-4737 GCA_035249765.1 Gemmatimonadales bacterium
GTATAGCCCGCAGCCTTCAGCCTTCAGCCTTCAGTCTCTTGCGAGACCCCCGACTGCTGGCCGCTGGCTGATGGCTGACGGCTGAAGGCTGATGGCTCATCGCAGCCAGCAGCCCCGCCTCGAACTCCTCCCGCGCCATCGGCCGCCCCACCAGGTAGCCCTGAATCTTGTGGCAGCCCTTGTCCCGGAGGAATTCGGCCTGGGCCTCGGTCTCCACCCCTTCGGCCACGACGTCGAGCTCCATGGCATCGGCCAGGGCGATGATCGCGGTGGTGATGGCGGAGTCGTCGGGATCGGTGGTGACGCCGGCGATGAAGGAGCGGTCGATCTTGAGTGCGGTCACCGGAAAGTTCTTGAGATAGCTGAGCGAGGAATATCCGGTGCCGAAGTCGTCGATGGCGAGGCTCACTCCCAGATCGGCCAGCTCGCGAATGGTCCGCCCGGTCACCCCCTTGGGCTCCATCAGCATCGATTCGGTGAGCTCCAGCACCAGGGAGCGGGGCCGGAGTCCGGTCTCCTGCAGAATCGCCCGGACCGCGTCGACAATGCCGTCGTGGCGCAGCTGCCGGGCCGAGAGGTTCACCGACATCCGCACCGAGCCCAGACCGGCGACCTCCCAGGCCCGGGCCTGGGAGCAGACCCCGCGGAGAATCCACTCGCCCAGCGGCACGATCAGCCCGCATTCCTCGCACAGCGCAATGAACTCGCCCGGCGACACCAGCCCGCGCTCCGGGTGGGACCAGCGCACCAGCGCCTCGGCGGCCACCGGCTTGCGGGTGTCGAGGTCGACGATCGGCTGATACCAGATGGTGAATTCTCCCGCCTCGACCGCCTTGCGCAGCTGCAGCTCGAGCTGGAGCCGGGCCATCGCTTCGGCGTTCATGGAGGCGGAGTACATCTGATAGGTGTTGCGCCCCTGTTCCTTCGCGTGATACATCGCGACGTCGGCGCACTTCAGCAGGTCCTCGGTGTCGTTGCCGTCGAAGGGGTAGATGGCCACTCCCACCGACGCGGTGACGAAGACCTCCTGGGTCCCCAGCCGGATCGGCTTGCGCAGGGTGTCCAGCAGCCGGCGGGCTACCCTGACCGATTCCTGCGGATCGTGCAGGTCCGAGAGCACCACGGTGAACTCGTCCCCGCCCAGCCGGGACACTTCGGCCAGCCCCTCGGTGCCGTAGCGGGATACGCTGTCGGAAGTGCGCGACGCGGCCACCAGGCGGGAGGAGACCTCCCGGAGCAGCTCGTCGCCCAGGTCGTGTCCCAGGGTGTCGTTGATCCGGGAGAAATGATCGAGGTCGATGAAGCAGACGGCCACGAACCGGTTGGTGCGCTCGGCGCGAACCAGCGCCTGAGCCAGCCGTTCCTTGTACAGCACCCGATTGGGCAGCCGGGTCAGGCTGTCGTAGAAGGCCAGGAAGCGGACCTGGTCCACCATGCGGGCGTTGGAGAGGGCCACGGCCACCTGGTCGGCGATCCGGCGCACCTGGACGAAGTCGTCCTCGGTGGTCTCGCCGTCCTTCCGCCGGAGCGCCAGGAGTCCGAGCATCTCCCCGCCGTAGCGGAGCGGGAAGGTGTCCACGGCGGACCCGCGGCCGTCGCGCCTGAAGTGGGCGAGGAACGACGGCAGCGGAGGCTTCCCATCGCGGTATATCAGGCGGTCGGGGTGCTGACGGGCCAGTCGGAGATCTTCCCCCTCGAGACGGGCCGGCTCCTGAATACGCTGGGCGCCGTCGGCCCCGCTGCGCCAGGTGGTGGCGTCGCTGCCCTCGGGCTCGGCCAGCAGGGTGACGCTGATCCCGTCGCAGGGGCAGATCTCGGGAACCCGGTCCACCACCGCCTGGGCGATCGCCGCCGCATCGACCGAGGAAAGCACCGCGCGGTCGATTTCCGCCGAGGCCTTGAGGGCACTGAACTGCCGGGCCAGCCGGGTGGACATGAGGTTGAAGGAGCCCGCCAGCTCTTCCAGCTCATCACCGCTGTTCACCTGCACCCGATGGGCAAAGTCGCGCTCGGCGATGCGCCGGGTGCCCCGCTGCAGCTCGGCGAGCGGCAGCAGGCTGCGGCGGATCTGGGTCACCCCCAGCACCACGACGACCAGCAAGGACACCATCAGCAGCAGGGGGACGCTGCGCTGGAAGGAAGCCATCGGGGCAAGGACATCGGCCCGCGGCTGGCTCAGGATCACCCGCCAGGGAGGAAGGGTCAGGGAGCTCTGCACAGTGGGGGATTTCCAGCTGGCGAGCACCGCGCCCCGGTCGCCCTGCCACTCGAAATCGCCCGTCGCATCCCTGCGCAGCGCGCTTTCGGCGCCGGGGGAGACTCGGGCCCCTCCCGACGGAGGAGCGATCAGGATGCCCGCCGTGGGATCCCAGAGCGAAAACGTGACCGCAGCGGGCAGCGCCTCGTGGTCCGCGCTGGTCCAGAGATAACCCGGGTTGATGCGGGCGATCAGGAGTCCCTCACCCGTTCCACCCTCGCGGCGGTGCACCAGGTAGAGCCGCACGGTGTCGGCTCCCGTGCGCCGAGCCAGCACCACGCTGGCTCCGGCGGCAAGCGGCGGAAGGTCCGCCGGCACGGGGAGGGCCACCTCGTCCCGCTCTCCTGCAATCAGGCGGGGAGCGCCCGCGTCGGAAAGGATGCTCACTTCGTCGGCGGCATAGAGCAGACCATCGGCGCACTCGGCACATCCGGGGAGCCGAGAACCGGCTTTGCGCAGGTCGGCTTCCAGGAACTCGAGCCGCTCGAACAGCGTCTTGGTGACCGCCCCTGAAATCGAAGCCAGCCGTTCCCGACTCTGCCCGGTGAGCTGGCGTGAAGCGCTCCGGTAGGAGAGCCAAGCGACCGCACAGGCCGGCACCAGGGCGCAGACTGCGAAGAGTAGGAGCAGCCGGTGTCCGAACCGGCCACCCAGATAGAGACGGGTTGCCAGGGACGACAGCCCTCCAGGAGCTTTCGGCGACTCAGGCATCAGATTCCAGGATCGGGGTGGCCGGGAAAGCGCCCCCAGCGGGACCCCAAAACAGCAACGCCCGGGCCATCCGGGTCGACCGGGCTATACCCTGACGGGGCAAGGAGTTCGGATTGATCGGGGGAGTCAGCCGTGCGGCGGCCGGGCCACAGAGCGGTGGAATGCCGCAAGAACCTCCTTCCCGTCCTCCGGCCTCCCGGTCTACCTTGTGACCTCGCAACATTGTCCCGGCAACTTCAGAACTCCCGCATCCGAGTCCGAGAGGAGACCGAATGGCTACTCCCCTGGTGGGCGTCGTAATGGGCTCGAGTTCCGATTGGGAGGTCATGCGGCACGCCGCAGACCGCCTGGGTGAATTCGGGGTCCGGTACGAAACCCGGGTGGTCTCGGCCCACCGGACGCCGGACCTGCTCTTCGAATACGCCCAGGCGGCGGCGGGACGGGGTCTCGGCTGCATCATCGCCGGCGCGGGCGGAGCCGCCCATCTGCCCGGGATGCTGGCCGCGAAAACCACGGTGCCGATCCTGGGTGTCCCGGTGCCCTCGCGCCATCTCCAGGGGCTCGACTCGCTGCTTTCCATCGTCCAGATGCCGGCTGGGGTGCCGGTGGCGACCTTTGCGGTGGGCGATGCCGGTGCCCACAACGCCGCTCTCTTCGCCGTCGCCTTGCTGGCAACTCAGGATCCCGCGCTGCGGGAAAAGCTGGACCGGTTCCGCGCAGCCCAGGAAGCCCAGGTGCGGGCCGCCACTCTCCCGGCGTCCTCGCCCTGATGATCCTGCCTGGAGCCACGCTCGGGTTGCTCGGCGGCGGACAGCTGGGCCGGATGTTCACCGCGCGGGCCCGCTCCATGGGATACGAAGTGGTGGTGCTCGACCCGGACCCCTTTTCTCCGGCGGGGAGGATCGCGACCCGGCACCTCGAGGCTTCCTACGACGATGCCGCCGCGCTCACGGAGCTGGCCGCCGTCGCCGCGGCGGTTACCACCGAGTTCGAGAATGTGCCCGCCGCGGCCCTGGAATTCCTGACGCCCCGGGTCAGGGTGCGGCCGGGACCCGCGGCACTCGCCATCGCGCAGGACCGGCTTACCGAAAAGGCGTTTTTCCGGGCGGGAGGCATCGCGACGGCCGGGTTCGCCCCGGTGCGCACGGCGGACGAGGTGGATGCGGCCTGGGAGACCGTGGGCGCGCCCGCGCTCCTCAAGACCAGCCGGCTGGGATACGACGGCAAGGGACAGGTCCCGGTCGGCTCGAGGGAGGAGACCCGCCGTGGCTTCGGGTCGCTGGGCGGGGTGCCCTGCATCCTGGAGCGGCGGCTGGCGCTCGCGGGTGAGATTTCGGTGGTACTGGCCCGGGGAGACGATGGGACCCTGGCGGCGTTTCCGCCCGGGGAGAACCGCCACCTCGATGGCATTCTGGAAACAACCCTGGTCCCGGCGCGGTTTCCCGGCGAGCTCCTCGATCGCGCCGTCGCGCTGGCGGGGGAAGTCGCCGCCCGGCTCGAGTATGTGGGAGTGCTGGGCCTCGAACTTTTCGTCAGCGACGACGGCCAGCTCTACGCCAACGAGATGGCTCCCCGGCCCCACAACAGCGGGCACTACACCCTGAATGCCTGCGACGTCTGCCAGTTCGAGCAGCAGGTGCGGGCCCTGGCCGGGCTGCCCCTCACCGAGCCCCGCCTCCTCTCCGCAGTATGCATGATCAACCTGCTGGGCGACCTGTGGAGCCGGGGCGAGCCGCGCTGGGATGCCGCCCTGGCCCTCTCCGGCGTCT
>DATFGC010000484.1:0-4673 GCA_035249765.1 Gemmatimonadales bacterium
GTGGTGGAAGCGCCGGCCGGCGACACCAGCTTCGCGAACCGGACTCTGGTGATGCACGTGCGCAGCTGCGGGGCGGACACGATCCGGATTCCCTTCCACGTGGGCGAGGACCGGTCCCGCACCTGGGTCATCACCCGCGGAGGCGGCGGACTCCGCCTCAAGCACGACCACCGTCACGCCGACGGCGCTCCCGATTCGGTCACCCAGTATGGCGGGGACGCGCGACTTCCCGGCGCCGCCTGGGTGATGGAGTTCCCGGCCGACTCCTTTACCGCCGTGCTGATCCCGCCCGCCCGCACCAACGTCTGGACCATCGAAGTGGATCCCGGCGCCGGGCGCTTCGTCTACGCGCTGCGCCGGGAGGGAACCAATCGCCGCTTCCGGGTCGAATTCGATCTCCGCCGCGCGGTTCCCATTCCGCCCCCGCCGTGGGGTTCGTGAACGGCGCCGGGTACCGGGCGGCGGGGTGCCTCCTCCTCCTCGGCCTCTCGCAGTGCCATCACCTGAGCCGCCGGGCGACCCTCGCCTACATGGCCGTCGCGGCCGAGCTGGCGCCCGACCGGGTCTCCGTCGAGATCAACCGGTCGTTCCTGGAACGGCACATGAACCGGCTGACCATCGCCACTACCTTCACGGTGGATGCCGTGGCGGGCTCGCCGAACCCGGCCAGCTTTGACGGCGATCTCCACTTTGCCGGCCGTGCTCCCGAGGTCGGACTGCGGCTGGTCGGCGAGATCAAGAACGCCGCCGAAGCCGACAGCGCCGTCGCGCTGCTCCGCCGCGCCGCCGAGTCCCATGCGCCGCTGCGGGTGTCCGGAGCCTGGCGGCTCTGGCCCGAGCATTCGCTGGGGTGGAGCGAGCAGCAGGGCCGGCCGATCCAGCGGCTCGACAGCCCCTATCCCGATCATGTCTTCGAGATCCACCCGGTCACCCGGGTGGCTGACCTCGATCTGCTCCGAACCGTCCACCTGACCGAGGGGTATCGTCCCGGCAGTGCGAAGCGGACCCTGGACATCTATCAGGACGCGACCGGTATCCTCACCGTCACCGGCGCCACGATCACCCTGGAAACGCCGACCTGGCTCTACAACGACGTGCACTTCGTCATGGAGCTCACCGAAGCGCGTCAGCAGGTGGTGGCGGACGGCCGGTTTGTGATGGCGCGGGCGCTGGATCCGGACGGCGCGGTGCTGGTCGAGCGGCTGCGCATGGGGTTCATCGCCGGGACGGCGCCGGAACGCGCGGTCCGGAACCTCACCGGCGGCGCCCGGCTCCACGTCTGGGGACTGCCCCGGCTCAACTTCGCCGAGATGTGGAGGCGGGCCGAGGGCTCCCGGAGCGATTCGTCCCTCCTGCGGGGACCGCTGCCCTACGAAATCGTCGTGGTCGGGGTCTACTCCGACGCGGTGCCGTGAATACCGCCGGACGATTCCTGCTGGCGCTGGGGCCAGGCCTGGGTGCCGTTCTGGTCGGCGGCGCGGTCCGGTCCCAGCCGTCCCCCGGTCCGGCGGTCGCGCTGACCCATGCCAACGTGCTGGATGTGGAGCAGGGCCGGATTCTTTCCGACCATACCGTGTTGACCTTGGGCGGGCGAATCGTCTCGGTTTCCCCCTCAGGACCGGCACGATGGCCGGCGGGCACTCAGGTGGTGAACATCGCCGGGCGCTTTGTGATTCCCGGGCTGTGGGACATGCATGTCCACCAACAGGCGGACGCGTGGTACGACTCGCTGCACCGTCAGCCCGCGGCGCGGCGCGAGGCGCTGACCTACTTCCGCGCGCTGTTTCTGGGGGCGGGAGTCACCGGCGTCCGGGAGATGGGCGGCGATCTCGCCGCCCTCCGCGCGGGCGAACGGGAAGCCGAGCGCGAAGGCATCCTCCGGCCCCGGGTGGTTCTGACCGGGGAGAAGCTGGGCCGCCGTCCGGTTGTTCCCGGCGCGCCGTTCCCGGTCAGGTCCGGAGCGGACGTCCGCCAATCCACTCGATTGCTTCGGGCGGCCGGAGGCAGCCATCTCAAGCTCGCCGCCTCGCTCAGCCCGGATCTGACCCGCGCCGCGCTGGAGGACTGCCGGACCGAGCGGATCCAATGCTCAGGACATGCGCCGGTCGGGATGTCCATTGCCGACGCGGCCGCCCTGGGGCTGGCCAGCCTGGAGCACCTGTCCGGTTTTCCCGACGAGACATCGTCACTCGGTCTCGAGCGGATCGCCTCGTGGCGCGCGCAGCACGCCCGCCCGACCTTCCTCGAGCGGGTGCTCTTCAAGCTCCATCTGCTCTCCCGCCCGCCGGAAGTGGGCGACACCGTTCTCGCCACCTACGACAGCGCGAAAGCCGTCCGGCTCTATCGCCGGATGGCCTCGGCAGGTACCAGGGTCACACCAACCCTGACGCTGGCCGAAATGATCCTCCCTGCGGAGCCCCCCGACCCGGTGGCTCGGGACTCGAGCCTTCTCATCGTCCCCCTGCCCCAGGGATTCTTCGGAGAGCGCTCCACTGCCGCGCGAGACCTCGCCATCCGCACCCGGACGAGGTATCGCGAAGTGATCCGGGGGCTTCGCGCGGCCGGCGTCGGATTGCTCGCCGGAACCGACGCGCCGCTGCACGCCGTGCCCGGATTCTCCCTGCCCGGAGAGCTGGTGCTGCTCCAGGAAGCCGGGCTCACCCCGCTGGAGGCGCTCCGGACTGCGACACTCGAGCCCGCCCGCTACCTGAACGCGACGGATACGCTGGGAAGCGTGGCGCCCGGGCGGGTCGCCGATCTGGTCGTGCTGCGGGCCAATCCGCTGGCCGATGTGCGGGCCACCCGCGAGGTCGAGATGGTCATGACCCGCGGCCGGCTGCTCCGGCGACGGGAGCTCGACCTGCTGGTGCGTCAGGGACGAGAGGCGCTGGCACGGGTGCGGGTGGCGCTCGGAAGAACCGGGGCGATCGGACCCCGATGACCTCTGGCCGGCCCCGGTGGCAGGTCGTATTCTTGGAACCTCAGTCTCTCATTCACGGCGGCCCTTGAAAATCGCGTTCATCGGCTCTCATGGCGTCGGCAAGACGACGCTGTGCTACGATCTCGCCGCCCGGCTCAAGCGGCAGGACCGGGCGGTCGACCTGGTCAAGGAAGTGGCGCGGCGCTGTCCGCTCCCCATCAATCGCGACACCACCCTGTCCGCCCAGGCGTGGATTCTGCACACCCAGATCGCCGATGAGATCGCCGCGGCGGCGCAGAACGACGTGGTCATCTGCGACCGGTCGGTGCTGGACAATTACGCCTACCTGGTGAACCTGGCCGGGCGGCTTCCCGCCCACGACGCGCTGGTCCGGGAGTGGGTCGCCACCTACGACGCCCTGTTCAAGGTCCCCATCGTGGACCCGCCTTCTTTCGACGGCCAGCGGGACGTGAGCCAGACCTTCCAGCGGGACATTGATGGCGTGATCGATCGGCTGGCCCGCGAGCTCGAGGTGGAGTGTCACCGGCTCGAGCCGGGAGCGCGGGACAGCTGGGTGGATACCGTGCTGCGGGTGAGCGGCCTTCCCCTGCATCCCCCGCAAATCGATCTCTTCAGCGCCCGGAATGCCGGCGCCGCGTGAGCGCCGCCGCGCAGGACCAACCGGAGACGAGGTGACCGACTCCTTCTCCAAGCTTGCTGCCGCGCTTGCCGACCGGTATCGGATCGAGCGGGAGCTCGGTCATGGCGGAATGGCCACCGTCTATCTGGCGCAGGATCTCCGGCACCGCCGCAGGGTCGCGGTCAAGGTGCTGCGCCAGGACCTGGCGGCGGTGATCGGCGCGGACCGCTTTCTCAAGGAGATCGAGACCACGGCGAATCTTCAGCATCCCAGCATCCTTCCGCTTTACGACTCCGGCGAGGCGGATGCGTTCCTGTATTACGTCATGCCCTATGTGGAGGGAGAAACCCTTCGGGGAAAACTCACCCGCGAGAAGCAGCTCTCGGTGGAGGAAACGGTCGCCATCGCCAAGTCGGTGGCCGCCGCGCTCGAATACGCCCACCGCCGGGGCGTGATCCACCGCGACATCAAGCCCGAGAACATCCTGCTCCCCGACGGCCAGGCGCTGGTGGCCGACTTCGGCATCGCGCTCGCGGTCTCCCAGGCCGGTGGCACCCGGATGACCGAGACCGGACTCTCGCTCGGCACTCCGCACTACATGAGCCCTGAGCAAGCCACCGGAGACCGGGAGCTGGATGCCCGCAGCGATATCTATTCGCTCGGCGCAATGACCTACGAGATGCTGACCGGCGATCCGCCCCATACCGGAAGCACGGTGCAGGCGATTGTGGCCAAGGTGCTCTCGGAGCAGCCGACGCCGATCAGCCGGACCCGCCACCTGGTGCCCGCGAACGTGGACGCCGCGGTTCAGCGCGCCCTCGCCAAGACGCCGGCCGACCGCTTCGCTTCCGCGGCCGACTTCGCGGCCGCGCTTTCCAACCCCGGGTTCACTCTCCCGACGACGAGCATGACGGCGCAGGGTTCCCCGGGCCGGATCGATCACGTCTCGCGGGGACCGGCGGTGACTCTCGCCGCGGGCCTGGCGGTGATGTCCGCGATCGCCCTCTGGGGCTGGCTCGGAAGGCCCGAGGCTCCCGCACCCCCGGTGACCCGGATTCTCATGGCGCTGCCACCGGGACAAGACGTCTCCGACGGCTACGGGCAGCGGTTCGC
>DATFGC010000485.1:0-2578 GCA_035249765.1 Gemmatimonadales bacterium
CGGGAAGAGGGCGATGCGCTGGCCCGGCTGATCGCGCGGGACGCCGGCAAGCCGCTGGCCCTCGCCGCCGCCGAGGTGTCCCGGGCCGTGCTGGTGTTCCGCCAGGCGGCGGAGGCGGCACGGCGCTTCGGCGTCGAGGCCACACCGGCGGACGGCGACGCGCGGGGCACCGCGATGACCGCCCGAGTCGAGCGGTTTCCGATCGGCGTCATCGCGGCGATCGCCCCCTTCAACTTCCCCCTGAATCTGGTGGCCCACAAGGTCGCACCCGCTCTCGCCGCCGGAAATGCGGTGGTGCTCAAGCCTCCGCCCCAGGCGCCGCTCGCCGCGTTCCGGCTGGCGGAGCTGCTGACCAGGGCCGGTCTCCCCGCCGGGGGCCTCCAGGTGCTCCACCTGCCGATTCCGGTGGCGGAACGTCTCGCCACCGACGACCGCTTCGCGATGCTGAGCTTCACCGGCAGCGCGGCGGTCGGCTGGCACCTCAAGTCGGTCGCGGGACGGAAGCGGGTGGTGCTCGAGCTGGGCGGGAACGCGGCCGTCCTGGTCCACTCCGACGCCGGGGACCTCGACACCCTCGCTGCCCGGATCGCCTGGGGCGCGTTTGCCTATGCCGGCCAGGTCTGCATCAAGGTCCAGCGACTGTATGTCCACCAGCCGCTCTACCGCCGGCTGATCCGGCGGGTGGTGGAGGCCACCCGCACGCTCGGGCGGGGCTCGCCGCTCGCGCTCCGCACGGTGATCGGACCCATGATCGACCGGGCCGCTCTGATCCGGGTGGAATCCTGGGTGAGCGAGGCGCTGGCGGGCGGCGCGGAGGCGCTGCTCCGTGGCCGCCGCCGCGGCAGCGTGCTCGGACCCAGCGTGCTGGCGCGGGTGAGGTCCGGCATGAAGGTGTGGCGCGAGGAAGTGTTCGGACCGGTGCTCACCGTGGCGCCCTACCGCAGCTGGACCGAAGGCATCCGGCTGGCCAACGCCACCCGGTATGGCCTCCAGGCCGGGATCTTCACCCACGATGCGCGGCGGATCGAGCAGGCCTTCCGCGAGCTCCAGGTCGGCGGAGTCATCGTCAATGACATTCCCACCCTGCGGCTCGATCATCTGCCCTACGGCGGCATCAAGGACTCGGGGTTCGGGCGGGAAGGCGTCGAGGAGGCAATGCGGGCGATGAGTGAGCCGAAGCTCTTACTCGCCAGGCAGTAGGCAGTGGGCAATGGGCAATAGTGCCCAATGCCCATTGCCTATTCCCGATTGCCCAAGAGGTAGACGCCGGTTGCGGGATGATAGGCGTACCAATCAAACCAGTAATCCAGTAGCAGATATACCGGAGCCAGACGCCGGCCCGCCAGCGGTCCCGAGACCGCCTCGCCCTGGAAGGACCAGCGGCTTCCGCTCCCCACATCCACGACGATGCCGGGCTCCCCTTCCGCGGGCCGGATGAATTCGAGTGGAAGCCCGTCCAGCCGGGCCTCGAAGGCGCGGATCGATCGCCCGTCCCCGCCGACGAAGAGGGCGATCGGTACTCCGCCCACCCGGTCGTGCAGCGGCGCCTGGGCCAGGACCCGGTCCACCGGATACGCCTTGGCGATGCCGCCGATCTCCACCCCGGCGATGAGCGCCCGGGGCGGGAGCTTCGCATCCGGGCTGACATGGACCCGGACCGGGAGCTCCGCGGTCTCCTTCTCCCATTCCGAAGAGAACCGCATCCAGGCGCTGTCGGCGGCGGGGCGCAGCACCCGGCCCCCCGGACGCTCCCGGGTCCAGGCGGCGAAGGTCAGCTCGTCGTGGAACACCCGGGCCAGCGTTTTCCCCTTGAGCGGACCCTGAATCGCTTCCCCGCTCACCTGCTGCCACCACGATCCGGTCTCCCGGTCCTGCATGATGAAGTTCTGGTTGTTGATCCCGGCAAGCCGGAAGCTCAGCACCCGTCCATCCACCGTCCGCTCCCACACCAGACCGGTGTGGCAGAGGGTTCAATAGGTGGCGACGATCGGCACCCCGCCGACCGAGTCTTCCACCAGGTGATGGTAGGCGATCTGGCGCACCGGGTAGGCCACCGCATCTCCGCCGGTCATGACCGCCAGGACCATGTCTTCCGGGGCCACCGCCGCCGCGAGCGCCGCCGGCACGAAGCGGGCGTCGGGCAGAGGGGAGAACATCCACTCGAAATGGTTCTGCCGGGACATCCAGGTGGTGACCACGGCGACCAGAGCCAGCAGCGCCGCGGCGATCCGCGGCATCAGCCGGGGTGTCTCCCGCCAGAGTCGAATCCCGAGGCCGAGCGCGGCCAGCGAGGCGACGACGGTGAGCCAGGGCGACCAGCGCCGCAGGGTATACGCGAGCTCGATGGACCACGGGCTCTGCGGGGCGAAGGGCTGGATCAGCATGACCGGCACCAGCACCACCGCCAGTGCGAGAAGCGAAAGCAGCAGCAGTGCCAGCCAGGCGCCCCGCCGGGAAGCTTTGTTCATTCCGCCGCTCCGTAGAAGAAGGCCAGCTCGTGCTCGGCCGACAACGTGAAGATGGCCTGATCGCGCACCAGGGGCACTTCGTCCACCGTAACCCGCGCGACCGGTGGGGT
>DATFGC010000486.1:0-9268 GCA_035249765.1 Gemmatimonadales bacterium
TCGAGGCCTACGAGCATGCCCACCGGTCGGCACCGGGGCACGGGCGCCTCGCGCATTTCGAGCCGGGCGGTGGTCAGGACCATGACGACGTCTGCCGCCTGTGGCGCAGCTCGGCTCCGGCCCGCACCGCTGATCTGGCCCCGACGACGGTCCGGGTCCCCGACCCGAGTCCCACCCCCGGACCACGGTGCTTCACCACTCCTCTTTCCCGGATTTCCCACCGTCTCCCGCCCGCCCGCGCTCCGCCTCTGCTGACTCGCTAACCCGCACTCAGTCGACATACAGATCCACTCTTGCCGGAGGACGGGTTTCCGTTTTCCGGAGGACGGGTGTCATGAAATCATTGCACTGCGCCGCGCTGGCCTGGCTGGTGCTGCACCTGCTCATGCCGGCCGGACCAGTCGCCGCCCAGTCGGATCGGGCCACCCGAGCCATCAGGGGACGGGTGCTCGATGTCGCCTCGGCGTTGCCGGTGGCGGGCGCTGAAGTCTCGGTCCGCGGCACCAATACGGTGGCGAGGTCCGATGACCACGGCTACTTCCGCATCGCCGGCCTGGGACCGACCCGGATCTCGCTTTCGGTGCGCGCCATCGGATACGAGCCGGTCAACGAACCGGTCGACCTGACCGAAACGGACCGCGAGATCGTGGTTCGGCTCAAGGTCTTCGCGCTCCGGCTCGACAGTCTGGTGGTCACCGGGCGGGTAACCGACCGGGACGCCGAGCTGCGGGAGCGGCAGGCCATCAGCCGGCTCGGTGAAGAGGAGCTGGCCCGGCAGCGGGGCCAGACGCTGGGGGAGACGATCAAGCAGCTTCCCGGGGTCGCGGTCATCCAGTATGGCCCGAGCATCTCCAAGCCCGTGGTGCGCGGGCTGCATTCCCAGCGGATCGTGGTCATGAATGGCGCGGTGCCGCAGGAAGGGCAGCAGTGGGGCGCCGAGCACGCTCCGGAAATCGATGCCTTCGCCGCCAACGATGTCGAGGTGATCCGGGGCGCGGGCGGAATCCTGTACGGGTCCAACGCCCTCGGTGGAGTCGTGCGGGTACTGCCTCGACCACTCCCGACGGCGCACGGAGTCGCCGGGGAGTTTCAGACCAACCTCTTCAGCAACAACCGGCAGGGAGCAGCGTCGCTCCGGCTCGAGGGTGCCGGGTTGCACCTTCCCCTTCTCTCCGACGTCGCCTGGCGGGTGCAGGGGACGGTCCGGCGGGCCGGAGACGCCCGCACCAGCAGTTACTACCTGCCGAACACCGGCTTCGAGGAGATCGACTGGAGCGGTGCCATCGGGATCAACCGGCCGGGAGGACGCTCCGAAATCGGTTACAGCCACTTCGGCACCAACATCGGCATGTACACCGGGGCCCACGTCGGCAACCTCGACGACCTCAACCGGGCGATGCAGAATCCGGTCACCTCGGACTCGTTCAGCTACTCGATCCGCCGGCCCGATCAGACGGTGAAGCACGACCTGATCTCCTGGCGCAACCAGCTCACCCTCGGCGGGGCCGGAAAGCTGGACCTGGATTACGGGTACCAGTACAACAATCGGAACGAATTCGACAGCCGCGGTTTTGGCGCGGAGAGTCCCCGGCCCGCCTTCGGGCTGCGCCTCATCACCCACACGCTCGAGGCCCGGTTCAGCCATGCTCCGATCGGCAGCTTTGCCGGGTCGGTCGGAATTACCGGATTGCGGCAGGGAAACCTTTCCCCCGGCCGGTCGTTTCTCATCCCGCAGTACCGGCTGTATACCGCCGGACTTTTCGCCCTCGAGCAGTGGTCCCGCGGGCGCTGGACCGCATCGGGAGGAATCCGGTATGACTATCGGTGGCAGCATGCCTACCAGTACGGCGCGCCGGTCGTCATCAGTCCCGACGATGTCAGTTCGTACTCCGGATTCTCCGGGACCCTCGGCCTTTCCTACCGGATCGCGGAGGGATGGTCGCTTGCCACCACTGTGAGCCGGATGTGGCGCGCGCCGAACGTGAGTGAACGCTTCAGCCAGGGAGTGCATCACGGGACCGCGCAGTACGAAATCGGCGATCCCGGCCTGGGCAGGGAACGGACGAATTCGGCCGATGCGACCCTGCGGCACGTCGGCGCACGGACCCGGCTCGAGCTGAGCGCATATCGCAACTCGATCCACGATTACATCTTCCTCCAGCCCCGGGCCCCGATCCAGAGCGTACGAGGCGCGTATCCGGCGTACCAGTACGCCTCCACCAACGCGCTGCTCCAGGGTCTGGAAGCATCCGTTCAGGTCGATCCGCTGCCCAGCGTTTCGCTCTACGCGAGCGGGACCCTGGTGCGGGGCACCGACCGTGAAACCGACACCCCGCTGTTCGACATGCCGGCGGACCGGATCGTCATTGCGGCTCGCGGCTATCCCGGCAACCGCGGGGCGCTGTTCGAGCCGTATATCGAGCTCGGTTCCACCCTGGTGCGCCGGCAGGTTCATACGCCGGTCAACACGGTGTACCGGCTCCCCACCGGCGGGTACGGGCTGTTCAGCGTGGAAATCGGAGCCCGGCAGCTGGTGCTTCTGGGGAAGCGGCTCGAGCCCAGCCTGTCGGTCCGCAATCTCTTCAATACCCGGTACCGCGACTACCTCAGCCGGTACCGCCTCTACGTGGACGACGCCGGGCGCGACATCGTGTTTCGGCTCCGCGCCACGTTCGGGGCAACCAATCCATGACCAATCCACGATTCACTTCACGCGAGGAGATTCCCATGTACCGCTTCACGCGCTCGACCCTGCTCGCCCTGGCGGCGGCCGCTGTCGTCACGGCAGCCTGCGGTGACGATCCCACCGAGCCGATCCCCGGCGGCGGAGACCCGGAAAACATTTCCCGGGTTACCGTCACCCTGACCCCGGTCGGCGGTGGCGCCGCGGTAACCTCCAACCGGTTCGATCCCGACGGCGCTCAGCTCCCGCTGCCGGTCGGTGCCGCCTCGGCTACCCTGGTCCTGCAAAAGGGCGTGACCTACAACGGGGTGACCGCGCTGCTCAACGATCTCGATCCCAATGATGTCATCGATATCTCGGCCGAGGTGCTGGAAGAAGCCAACTTCCACCGGTTCTTCTACACCATCACCTGCCCCGGCGTCACCATCCCGTTGAGCGGGCAGAATACCGACACCCAGAGTCCGCCCCAGCCGCTGGGCAGCACCTTCCAGGTCGTGGTGGCCGCCGGGGCTGCGACCACCGCGAGTTGCGTCTTGAACATCAAGCTGCATCACTTCGAAACCAACAAGGGGGATGGCACCGGCAGTAACTTCGAGACCGACCTCGATATCGATTTTCCGGTCTCGATACAGCCGTAATTGCCAGGGAGTAGCGAGTCGCGAAGAGCGAAGAGCGAAGAGGAGAGGCCTTTCCTCTTCGCTCCTCGCTACTCGCTAAGACCTCGCCCGGAGGGCGTCTACGCGGGGAGCAATGAACAGCGCGGCCAGCGCTAGGGTGTCTTCGTCCTGGGGCCGGTAGGCGTCCCGGGCGACGCTTCCCAGCAGCATGTAGCCGACCGTGGAGCCCGCCACGTCCAGGCGAACGCCAATCACGGCGCGCGCCTGCGCCGGGGCGGCCCCGCTTCCCACGCTCCAGCCTCCTTCGGCCCCCAGGTCTCCCGGCTCGTCCAGCAGCAGGGTCGGCGCGTCGCCGAACTGCCGCACCAGCGCGGAGAGCGGCTTGAGCAGTCCTCCGCCGGAAAGCGGGACCAGGGAACCGTCCGGCGAGACGGCGAGGATCTCCACCCGGTCGTGGGGCAGCAGCGGGTAGAGCACTCCGCTCACCCGCCGGACCAGGTCGGCGCCGCCGGCGGCTTCCACCGCCGCGCGGGCCAGATAGAGCGGAAGGGCATCGGCCGACATCGCCGGCTCCACCGCCGGGTGCGGGGTCACCGAGGGCATCACCTGCGCCAGCTCGGAGAGGGTGCTCTCCAGGGCGGTCGCCAGCCGGCGAAGGGCCAGCGCCTGTTTGGGTCCGAAGGCCGCACGGTCAAAGCTTCCCAGCAGCATGAGCGCTACGTCCCGGCCTCCCCGGCGCACCGGGATGGCGATCGCCGAGTGGTACCGCGCCCGCCGGAGCAGCTCTTCCAGCCGGTACAGCTGATCCTGCCGCAGCTCGGGATCGGGGAGGGGAATCTCGATCGTGTCGCGTGACAAACCATCGGGGCCGAGCAGGACGATCCCGCCGGAAGCCGAGTAGAGCCACAGCGCGAAGAGGTCATGGGGAACCTCGACCGCGGTGCTTGCGCCCAAAGCCTGATGCCAGGTGGTGATCGCGACCGGGTCGGGCGCCCCGCCCTCCATGGGGAGGAGAGGGACGAGCCGATCACCTGGATGGGTTGCACCGCTGGACGGCATGAACCCGGAAGGAGCAGGAGGCATGCCCAGGGAAGGGTACTGCTTAAACCATTGCTTGGCTAGGACTTGCGGCTAGGTGCTGGATGCTGGGGACTGGATGCTGGGCTGAAAACCGGCCTATCGTGGCGTCACTGCAGCAATCAACTCGACCCAGCATCCAGCATCCAGCACCCAGCATCATGTCGCCGGCGCTGCGCTCTCGGAGGCATCCTCCGCCCGCTGATCGCGGAAGGCCAGCGACGCCCGATACTCGCTGATCAGCCGCTCCATCATCGCGGTCCGGCGGCCGTAGAGCCGCCGGAGAGGCCGGGGGGCGTGGCGCGCCAGTGCGTAGGCGGCCAGCAGGGGAAACGAGACCGTGTTGTCCATGTAGCACACCACCGTTCCCGGCAGCATGTCGGGATCGATCTTCCCCCAGCTCACCGCCTCGCCCGGAGTCGCGCCGGACAGGCCGCCGGAATCGGGCCGCGCGTCGGTGAGCTGGAGGAAGAAGTCGTGGCCCCGCTCGTCGATGCCCAGGACCTCCTGGATCTGGGGCTCGGTCTGCAGCAGGAAATTCTTGGGACTGCCGCCGCCGACGATCAGCGCGCCGCTTCGGCCTCCGCTGCGCTTGGCTTCCAGCACGATCGCGGCGGTCTCGTTCACGTCGGCGCTCACATCGAAGCGGAGCAGGCTTCCGGCCAGCGCCTGTTCCGCCACGTTCATCCCGATCGAGCTGTCCCCCGGCGAGCTGGTGTAGACCGGCACCTCCAGGTCGTGCGCCACCGCGAGCACCGACCGGCGGGACAGGCCCAGCACCCGTTCCCGCTCGGCGACGTAACCGCCCAGCAGATAGTGGTACTCAGCCGAGCTCATGGGACGCTGAAATTCGTCCCGGGCCGACACCTCGCGCACGAACGCGTCGGTCGAGAGCAGGACATCGTAGTCGAAGAACACATCGTAGATCCGGACCACGCCCTTTTCCCGGAGCTCGACGTCGTTGGCAAAGGGGGTGCCCTGGTGCATCGCGAGCCCGAGCCCGAAATGGGCGTCGTGATACAGGTTGGCGCCGGTGGAGATGATCCAGTCCACGAATCCCGCCTCGAGCAGCGGGATGATGGTGCTCATGCCGAGCCCGGCTGGCGTCATCGCCCCGGTCAGACTCATCCCGACGGTGACCTCGGGAGCAAGCATCCGCTCGGCAAAGAGCGCGCAGGCCTCCCGGAGCCGGCCCGCATTGTAGGCCAGAAACGCATTGTCGATCAGGTCCGCCGCGGTCTCGGCGCCGGTGATCGCGGTGGGGTTGATGCGGCGGCCCCGAAGGTGGCTGTCGGAAGGACGGGTCATGACGGGCTCGGTCGGGGGATTCAGGGAGTGGGCAGGGTCGAATGCCAGCTCTTGGCCTCGGCCAGCGCCGCAATAATGATCTGCGCCGCCTCGTTGGGGTCGTCGGTAACCTTGAGGAGCCCGAGGTCAGCCGGAGTGACCTTGCCCTGCTCGGCCACCGTGTCTCTCAGCCAGTTCACCAGCGGCGCCCAGTAGGACGAGCCGAAAAGAATCACCGGGTGAATAGACATGCGTCCGGTCTGCATCAGGGTGAGGTACTCGAACAGCTCGTCCATGGTCCCGTAGCCTCCGGGAAACGCGACCACCGCCCGGGAATAGCGCGCCAGCATCATCTTCCGCACGAAGAAAAAGCGGAAGAACACGCTGCGGCGGACCCAGCGGTTGGTTCCCTGCTCGTGGGGCAGCTCGATGTTGACCCCGACCGAGAGCCCACCTCCTTCGACCGCACCCCGATTGGCGGCCTCCATGATTCCGGGGCCGCCGCCGGTGATGACCGGAAACCCCGCCTCCGCGAGCAGACGCGCGGTCAGGGTGGCCTGAGCGTATAGCGGATCGTCTTCGGGGGTACGGGCCGAACCGATGAACGTGACCGCGTCGGCGATGTCGCCCAGCCGCTCGAATCCTTCCACGAACTCGCCCATGATCCGGAGCACCCGCCAGGGGTCGCTCTTGCGGATATCCTCCACCCGCTGCGATTCGGGCGCTTTGCCGAGGAGGACTTCATCCTCCGTCGGCCCCTCGGGGGGCGAGCTGTGGATCAGGGGCCGGTCGGTCACGCCGAGAATATAGCGGGCTCCCCGGCCTATATTTCCGCTATGTCCCCGCCCCCAACCTGGGGTTCCCTGGTTCTCCGGCTGACCGCCCGGGCCCTGCTGCATCCCCGGCTCGCCGTCGATCTGCTGCGGACCGCCTGGGCGTTCCGCCGCCGGGAGTGGTGGCGCAGGTCACCCTTTCTCCCGGTTCCCGACCCGACCTACCTGCGCTGGCGGATGTACACCGCCTATGGCAATGAGGAAGCGGTCCCCCCGGTTTCGGACGTGCTGGGATTCGCGCGCTGGCGGCGGGAGACGATGCATCTGTGAAGCGCCGCGCCGTCATCGTGGGGGGTGGCTTTGCCGGGCTCTATCTGGCCCGGGAGCTGGGTGGCGCAGACCTGGATGTGATCCTGGTTGACCGCACCAATCATCACGTGTTCCAGCCGATGCTGTACCAGGTGGCCACTGCGGCACTTTCAGCCCCCGACATCTCCAGCCCGATCCGCTCGGTCCTCAGAAAATACCGCAACATTGAGGTGGTACTCGGCGAGGCAGTCACAGTAGATATCTCCAAAAGCGACATAGTATTAGCAGACGGTAGTAGCATTAAATACGACTACCTTGCGCTTGCTCCCGGCGCCAGGCATTCCTACTTCGCCCACCCTGAATGGGAGACCCTGGCTCCCGGTCTCAAGAACCTCGAGGATGCCGGTGAAGTCCGGCGGCGGATCCTGCTGGCATTCGAGCGGGCCGAGCTGGAGCCGGACCCAGTGGCCAGGCAGCGGCACCTCACTTTCGTCATCGTGGGCGGAGGTCCCACCGGGGTCGAAGTGGCCGGCGCAGTGGCCGAGGTCGCGCGGTTTGCGTTGCGCCGGGACTTCCGGCGGATCGATCCCCGGGATGCATCCATCCTGCTGCTGGAAGCGGGACCCCGCCTGCTGACCACGTATCCGGCTTCCCTTTCCGGCAAGGCCAAGGAGACGTTGCGACGCCTGGGGGTGGATGTGCGGACCGAGACCCTGGTCACCCATCTCGAGCCGGGGTTCGTGCATGCCGCGGGATGGCGCATCCCTACTGATACGGTGATCTGGGCTGCCGGCAACGCAGCCAGCCCGCTGCTCCTGACCCTCGGAGTTCCGGTGGACCGCCAGGGCCGGGTCCTGGTCGAACCCGACTGTTCGGTGCCGGGCCACCCGGAAGTTTTCGTGCTGGGCGATGCCGCCGCGTACCCGCATCAGACCGGGTATCCGTTCCTGCCCTGGACTTGTCCGGTGGCGATCCAGATGGGCAAGTACACCGCGGGGGCGATCCGGGGGGATCTGGCGGGACGTTCCCGCCGGCCCTTCCACTACCGGAACAAGGGGCAGCTCGCGGTGATCGGGAGAGGCCACGCAGTCGCCGACCTGGGGCGAATCCGTGCCGAGGGATTCATCGCGTGGCAGTTGTGGATCTGGGTGCACATCTTTTTTCTGATCGGCTTCCGCAACCGGGTCATCGTCCTGTTCGAATGGGCCTGGTCGTATATCACGTTTCAGCGGGGAGCACGCGTTATAACCGATGTATGGCGGCCGGCGTTGCCCTCAGCCCTCAGCCCTCAGCCCTCAGCCGTCAGTCGGGCTGATCGCTCGCTGAAGGCTGAAGGCTGAAGGCTGATGACTCCCGATCTTGCGGCCTACGCCACCGAGCTGGGCTTCGTCGCCTGCGGCATCGCCTCCCTCGAACCGAGCCGCCGGGGCGAGGCGCTGGATGCCTGGCTCGAGACCGGGTATGGCGGCACCATGCGCTATCTGCACCGGCAGGCGGCGAGGCGGAAACGGCCCGGGGACATCGTGCCGGGCGCGTGCGCGGCGGTCGTTGTGCTGGAGAACTATTTGCCAGGGAGCCAGGGAGCCGGGGAGCCAGGGAGCCAGCACGTCAAAATCGCCAAGTACGCTCTTGGTGAAGACTATCACCGCGCCCTCACCCGGCGGCTCGGGCTGATCGCGGACTGGCTCCGGGAGCGCGGCGCCACCATCGCCCATGTATGGGCCGATGCCGGCCCGGTGCCGGAGCGCGAGCTGGCCGAGCGGGCAGGCCTGGGGTGGATCGGGAAGAACACGATGCTGATCCGGCCCGAGTCGGGATCCTTCTGCCTGATCGGAACGGTGTTTACCGATCTGCCGCTTACCCCCGCCTCCGCGGCCGGATACGACCGCTGCGGAAGCTGTACCCGCTGCCTCGACGCCTGCCCCACCGGGGCACTGGTCGCCCCCCGGGTGCTCGATGCGACCAGGTGCACGTCCTACCTGACGATCGAGTCCCGGCAGCCGATACCGGAGGAGCTGGTGGACAAGCTCGACGGGTGGGGTTTCGGCTGTGACATCTGCAACGACGTCTGTCCCTGGAATGTCCGGTTCGCCGCTCCCGGCAGTGAGGCGGCGTACCAGGACCGCGGAGCCATCGCGGGGGACGATCCCGGCTTCTTCGAGCGGATGACCCCGGAAGACTTCTCCGCCCGCTTCGGCGACACGCCGCTCACGCGCCCCGGACTTGCCGGAATGCGTCGCAACTGGGCGGCGGCGTTCCGGAGCCTGATCCGCACCACATCCAGAACGGCGGGGCCATGATTCAGCACATCCACTCGTTCGCGATCTTCGTCAACAACCTCGACCAGGCCGTCGCTTTTTACCGGGACACACTGGAGCTGCCGGTCAGCAAGCAGGGCAGCTTCGGCCTGGAGCTGTTTCCGGAGCCGCCCCACCTCGGGGTGCACCCCGCGACCCATCCCGATGCCAAGGCCCTGGTGGGGCGGCTCCGGAAACAGCTCCAGGCCGAAGCTGCCCTGCTTG
>DATFGC010000487.1:0-11300 GCA_035249765.1 Gemmatimonadales bacterium
CCACGCGAATGCCTATACTCCGGTCGACTGCACCCTGATCCCGACCGGGAAGATCGTGCCGGTGGACGGCACCCCGTTCGACTTCCGCACCCCGGTTGCGATCGGCTCTCGTATCGGCGACCCGGATCCCCAGCTCGAATACGCCCGCGGCTACGATCACAATTTCGTGCTCCGCGACGAGGGGCCCGGCCTCCGCCACACCGCCTGGGTGATGGAGCCGGTCAGCGGTCGCACCGTGGATGTCTTTACCACCGAGCCGGGGCTTCAATTCTATTCCGGCAACCAGCTCGATGGCATCGCGGGCCGGGGAGGCCGTCGCTACGGGCGGCACGCCGGATTCTGCCTCGAGACCCAGCACTATCCCGACTCGCCCAACCGGCCCGAGTTCCCCTCGACCCTCCTGATCCCGGGCCAGGAGTACCATTCCCGGACCGTATTTGCCTTCGGCACGGAGCCCGCTTGAGGCGCCTCCTGGCCCTCTCGGCCATGGTGGCGTGCTCAAGCGCACCGCCACCGGTTTCTCAACCGGCTCCCGAGTGCTGTACAGCCATCATCCAGGTGATGGTGCCGGACGGCACCGGGACGGTCTACCTCGCCGGAAGCCTGCCGGAGCTCGGGCCGTGGCGTCCCGACGGGCGGGTTATGACCGGGGAGGGACGCCGGCGCAGCGTTCGGGTCACCGCGCCTCGGGGCACCCGCTTCGAATACAAGTTCACCCTGGGCGCCTGGGACCGCGAAGCGCTCGGGCAGGGCGGGATCGCGACTCCCAACAACCGGCTCCTGATCGACGGTGACGTCACCGCATCGCACACGATCACCGGCTTCAAGAAAGAGCAGCGGGAGTATCTGGCCGACTGGCAGGGCTCCAGCGTGCTGGGCCGGCTGGTCTATTGGCTCGATGTCAAGTCGGCGTTCCTGGGTCCGGCCCGCCACGTCGTCGTCTGGCTGCCTCCGGGTTACGACAGCGCGGCCTCAATCCGATATCCCGTGCTCTACATGCACGATGCCCAGAACCTGTTCGATCCCCGGATTGCCTTCACCGGAGTGGACTGGGGCGTCGACGAGGCCGTGGTGCGGCTCTCCCGGGCGGGCACTATTCCGCCGGTCATCGTGGTGGGGGTCTGGAACAGCGCCGAACGAGGGACCGAGTATTCACCCTGGCACCGGGCCGGCAGTTACGCCCGCTTCCTGATCGAAGAGCTGATGCCCAGGGTGAATCGGGAGTTCCGTACCCTGACCGGACCGGAGAACACCGCCGTGATGGGCTCGTCCATGGGGGGACTGCTGTCGTTCTTCCTGGTGACCCACCACCCCGAAGTGTTCGGCGCCTGCGGCTGCATCTCCACCCACTTTCCCCTGTCGGAGAAGGTGGCCCAGAGCTTCCAGGGCGTGGCCAGAGTGGCCAACCCGGATTCGATTCCTTACGTCATCCGGGACATCGAGGCCGGGCTCAAGGCTCCTCCGGGGACCCGATACTGGTTTGACTACGGCGGGCAGGGGCTCGATGCCGGGTACGGACCGACCCATGAGGCGGTGCGGGCCTGGCTGCTCAAGCAGGGGCTGGTCGAGGGGCGGGACTTCGTGATCCGCCGCTATGCGGACGCCACCCACAACGAATCGTCCTGGCGGGCCCGGCTCGAAGATCCGCTCACCTTCCTGTTCGGCCGGCGGGCGGTGTCACCCTGAGCGAAGCGAAGGGGCCTGACAGGCCTTCGCCGCCGAAGGCGGCTCGCAATAACGGGGTAACCGAGCTAGTCGCTCCCGCCAGTCCCGGCCGGCAACCGGACTCGATATGAGCCTACCGTTTCCACGCCGACGGTGTCTCGCGAAAGCCCCAGGAGGTAGTCCGGTCCAATTTCGAGAATTTGGAGGTTTCGTGGCAGGATTGCCTCGGCGAGAGTCTGACCGTTGTCTCCCACGATCAGCCAGGTCGCCTGCGCGGATCCATACCCCCGGAAGGTTCGGACCCAGAGCCGGTCCTCGCTGTCAACGTGAATCTGGTCAATCAGCGGGAATTGCGCGGGCGGGCGGAGCTCCTTGAGGACCCCTGCCAACACCTGCTGAGTTCGGAGCCGAGGTTCCGCTTCTACCCGGCGCCGGAGTGCGCGATCCCAATCGCCCGCTGACAGATTCAGCCGCTCCAGTTCGATCGTAAAAGACTTCCGTTGTCGGCCTGCCATATCAGAGACAGTGCAGACTGCGTCCTGATTGCTGCATACGAAGACCTTTCCGGGCCCTGCTGCGGCATGCACCCGCCGTCCGAGCGGCACGTCCGAGAAGCCAGCCCGCGCCTTGCTGAGGTAGTAGTCCTGGGCGCGAGGGATGCTAGCGATTGTATCGACAGCGGTGGCTGAAACGCGGGCCAGGGCAGCATTGACCGTGAAGGTTGTTCCGCCATCGAAATCGAGGCGCTCCGGCTGGCTCAGGAGAAAGACCAGAGTGTCGGCACGACAGGCAAGAACCTGATTGAATCCGGCAGCAGCCGGAACTGATACCATCTTGCGAAGGGGTCCGTTCTGGGAGAACAGGGTCAGCCGCAACAGCGCGGCATCATAGGCCGCGAACTCATCTCGCCCACAGCGCCCAACCCAGCGCGGCATTCGCAACTCACCTGGCCCGTCTCCCATGCGTCCGAGCGCCTGTTGGAACTGGCCAAGGCTCGAGAACAAGAGGAGGCGGGGAAACGCGCCGTCGCCGACGACAATCGCGCCGTTGGACAGTCGGGTTGCACCAATGACACCCGCCAGAACGGTCTGGTCGTTGGGCCCCGGACTGCCGCTCATCTGAACGGCTGGAGCGCCCACTCGAATGGTCGGGAGAGAAGGTTGGGCAGTAAGCGGTGCCGCGAAAAACATCAGGCTTGCGACCAGAGCTCCCTTCACCGCACACCAGCGTCATCGCGAAGCCCGAAGGGCCGTGGCGATCTCGCGGCAATCAGCAGATTGCTTCGCCGCCGAAGGCGGCTCGCAATGACTGGCAGCAAGGGCGCTCCAACGACTAAGGTGAACTAGAACTTAGTCTGATCCACTCCACCTCCACCCCGTAGCTCCCCGCCCTCCTCGGCATTCCCTCTTCCGGGCGTAGCGAGATCTGAATCCGCTCGATCCGCTCGGGCCGAAGCCGGTCTCCGCTGCCGCCCCGCCCCGCTGCGGGCCCCACCCAGTAGCTCCACTGCCCCGGGAATCCCTGGGGCAGCAGCACGCCCCGCCCCACCTTAAACGACGAGAGCGGTAGCGCCGGTTCGCGCCAGGTGCTGTCAACCGGAACCGCGGTGGTCCAGCTGGTGCCGTCGTCCTCCATCAGGGTGAGGTGGAGAATCTGCCGGGGCCCCAGCCCGCGCAGCCGGAGCCGGAGCGCCTGCGCCGCGCCAGCCGCGTCGCGCCGCGCCGAGATCCGGTCGGCGATGACCAGCGACGCGGTGTAATCGGGCGGACTCCACCCGCTGCTGTCCACCGGCAGCTCGAGATGGAAGAGCGGCAGGCCGGTCAACTCGGAGACGCCCAGCCGGAAGAGTCCCCGGCGTCCCGCGTCTCCGATCCGGGTGAAGGCCAGGCGGGCGGCGTCGCCGCGGGGAGAGAAGAGGCTGAGCGGCGCCCGCGGGCTCGTGACATCGAGCGGCCAGGTCTCGCCGTCGGTCCAGTCCCAGTCCCAGGGCCTCCGCGGCCTGGCGCCGGGAAAGGTGACCGGCACGCCGCCCCGGTAGACCGTGATGACGAATTGACTGGGACCTTCCGAGAGCGCCCCGGCGGAAATGGCGGCTGCATAGTGGTAGCCTCCTCCCGGGCGCATCCAGAACCGCTGGAACCATCCTCCGGCGTTGGGCCGGACGAAGAGCAGCACCGAATCGGGCGGGGTGAGGTCCACTACCCGGGCCCGAACCTCTCCCTCCCGGCCGGTCACCAGCTCGGGCGGCGCGAGCGGGTGGACCGAGAGCGGAAGGGTATCGGCGGGCGGCGGGTGATACTCCGCGAAGCCGAGGGCGCCCACCTTGGCCGGCAGAGTGGCGGGATCAACAGGTCCGGTCGCGCTCAGCACATAGACGCCGGGGGTAACCGTGAACTTGCCGGCTGCTGCCTGCCCGCTCGCGGGATTCCCCCGGGTGATCGGCTGCACCGTGAAGCTGGGGCCAAGATCGGGAAGCGACACAGTCATCGGCCAGGCCCGGCTGATCGCCCGGGTTACGATCCGGGTGGGGCTGGGCATCTCGAAGGGATCGCGCACCGGCACCGCGTCGGGATACACCTCGAGCCGCCATACTCCGGGACGAACCTTGTCCAGGAAGTAGATCGCCTCCCCTTCATACCGCACGGTGGAGGAAGAGCCGTATCCAGCCACGCGCGCAAGCGCCGCGGGCTCGGGAGGCACCGCGCGGGTGGAGCCCGCATACAGGAAGGCGTCGCGGGCAACCAGCTCGGCCAGATCCGCCTCGTAGGAGATATGGAAGTCCCCGAACCGGGTGTTCTCAGGGTACTTGCCCCAGGAGCGCATCCGGGGCAGCCGGCGCATCGCCTCGGCGGCAACGATCCCCCCCATCGCCTTGCGCGGGGTATAGGCCAGGCTCAGGTAGTGGGTCTGCCAGCCCAGATTGCGGGAGGCGGTCTGCTGCATGTCGTAGGCGAACATCAGCGCCATCTGGGTGCCCACCGACCGGAAGGTCCGGGTCATGGCCGGATACATCGTGCCGGTCATGAGATCGGGGGCGTCGAACTCGTAGACGATGCGGGGCATCCGGGCCAGCTCGGGCCGCAGCATGTCGGGGAAGGTGTCGGTGGTGCGCAGGTAGTTGCCCTGAAGCAGATGTCCGCTGTTGAGCCCGGTGGGATACCAGCCGAAGCTCACCCCCTGCGCCCTGGAGCGCCGGATCGCTTCGCCGATCCGGAAATCCTGGCTCACGTTGTAGAAGATGGGCTTGGTCGACCCGGTGCTGCGCACCGCGTCGGTCAGCGCGTTGATGTAGCGGATCGATCCGGGAATATCCTCGGGGTGATGCCAGGGCTCGTTCACCAGCTCGATGAAGAGAATGGCCGGCTCGTCCTTTAGGGCCACCCCGGTGTAGGGGTTCACGTGATTCAGAATCTGGCGCAGGTAGTTCACCTGGGCCGCGATCGCCGCCGGATCGGTGCCCATGCGGGCCTTGCCGAACACCCGGCCGAATCCCGGCGTGGCGCTGTCCTTTGCCAGCGCATCGGGCCAGTTGGAGCTGTAGAGCTGGATCGGAGAGAAGAGCATGTAGATGCCCCGCTCCCGCGCCTTCGCGATCAGGTAGTCCTGGAGGTCCAGGTGGTCGTTGGCGATGAGGTTGCCGGCGCTGTCGGAGGCTTCCCAGTCGCCCCAGAAGGTGAGCCGGAGCCCGTTCCAGCCCATCCGGGCGAATTGCGCCATGTCCTCGTCGATCATCTTCTTGCGGTCGCCGCCCACATAACCCGCGGCGCGGTAATCGGACGCCGTGGGCAGCACGTAGTTGGCGCCGAACAGGGCGACTTCCTGACGATTGTCCCGCCAGCGCACCACCCCGGCGTTGTCGAGGTACACGGCGCGCTGCGCCTGGGCCGGGAGCGCGGCCGGAAGAAGAGCGAGCAGGATCAGGAATCGCATGGCAGCTCCTCAGCGGGCCGGGGGGATCACGTCGGGCGCCCTGCCCTGCACCACCGAGACCGTGAGGCTCGCGGACCGGAGTCCCTCGGCGCCGGCGGTGAGTCGCAGCTGGCCCGGAACTGGGGCCCGGAGAATGGCGAGCCCCCGGCCGTTGAACGCGCGGCGGCGGTCGGCCCGGTAAGGATCCAGGTCCCGCAGATCGGCGTTGTCGAGCGCCAGGATGCTCCCGCCCGTCACCGTGAACTGTACCGTACGGCCCTCGGTGGGCACCACGGTGCCCGCCGAGTCCACGATCTCGAAGCTGATGTGGGCCACATCGCCAGAGCCGGTGGTGACGGTGTCGCGGTCGGCCGTCAGCCGGACGGCGGTGGCCGGACCGGCGGTCCGCACTTCCGCCTCGCAGGCCGGGGTGCCGTCCCGGCGCTTGCCCACCGCCCGAAGCACCCCCGGCTGGTAGGGCACGTCCCAGCTCAGGTGCAGGTCATTGGTGGTCGGGTGGACCCGGGGCAGGGCGTAGGTATTCCAGCCGCCCGAAGTGCCCTGGGCCGGGAACTCGTAGCGCTTCTCGCCCAGGGAGCGCCCGTTCAGGAACAGCTCCACGATATTGCAGTTGGTATAGGCCAGCACCGGAATCACCTGGCCCTCGCGGCCGGGCCAGTTCCAGTGCGGAAAGAGCCGGAGCACCGGCTCGGCGGTCCACAGGCTCTGGTAGAAGTAGTAGGCATCCTTGGGTTGCTCGGTGATGTCCATGGCTCCCGAGGAAAAGCCCTTGAACGGCCAGGTGCTCTCGCCCAGGTAGTCGATCCCGGTCCACATGAAGTTTCCAACGAACCAGTCCCGCATCTCGATCCACTTCCACAGCCGCTCGGCGGTGAGCATGCCGCTGGTGTAGTTGGGCCGGGCCACCGCCGGATCGGTGCCCAGCGAGTATTGCTCGTCGAAGCTCTGGAAGATGGTGCCGCTCTCGGTCCCGATCATCTTCCACTCGGGATGCTCGTGGCGGTCCTGCTCGGCGAAGATCTCCCGTCGCTCCCGCCAGCGGTCCACGTAGTTGTAGCCCACGATATCCAGCGTGTTGAGAAACTCCAGCGTGGCGGGGCGCCCCTCTGCGGCGATATTGTCGTTGCCGGTGGTCACCGGACGAGTGGGGTCCTCGCGGTGGAAGATGTCCTGGAGGCGGCGGAGCACCCGGGCTCCGTCGGGGGCCCCCTGCTCGCCGATTTCGTTGCCGGCGCTCCACAGCACGATCGAGGGATGATTGCGGTCCCGCCGGACGAAATCCACCACGTCGCGCTCCGACCACTCGGCGAAGTACTTGTGGTATCCCTCCGGCACCTTGCCCATGGTCCACTCGTCGAAGGCCTCCGCCATCACCAGGAATCCCATCCGGTCGCAGAGGTCCAGGAACTCGGGCGCCGGTGGATTATGAGAGGTGCGAATCGCGTTCGCGCCCATCGCCTTGAGCAGCTCGAGCCGGCGCTCCCAGACCCGCTCGGGCACCGCGGCGCCGAGCCCGCCCGCATCGTGATGCAGGTTGACGCCCCGCATCTTGAGGCGCTGACCGTTCAGCAGGAAACCGCGATCCTTGTCATAGGCGATGCTCCGGATCCCGAAGGTCGTCGTGGTCTGGTCGGTGGGCCGGAGCCGGGTGTGGACCTCGGAGCGGAGCGTGTATAGGTAAGGCGATTCGACCGACCAGAGCCGGGCAGCGGCCACCGTCACCCGATGCTCGACCGCAAGGCTTCGACCGGCGGGCACCAGGATGAACGACTCGGTCCTGGCGACTTCCCGCCCGGCGCTGTCCTGCACTACCGAACGGAGCAACCCTCGCCGGGGAATCTCGGAGTCGTTGTCGACCTGAGTGGCTACGACCACCTCGGCTCCGGCGGAGTCGGCGCGGGGAGTAGTCACGAAAGTGCCCCAATGGCCCACGTGCAGCGGATCCATCAGGGTCATCCAGACATGGCGGTAGATGCCGCTCCCGGTGTACCAGCGTGAGTTGGGCTGGGCCGAGTTGTCCACCCGCACCGCGACGACATTGATGCCGGGCACCAGGTGGCGGGTGACGTCGTATTTCAGGCCGATATAGCCGAAGGGCCGGCGACCCAGGTGGACGCCGTTGATCCAGACATCGCTGTTCATGTAGATGCCGTCAAACTCGAGCCACGCGGTCCGGCCGGTGGAAGCCGCCGGAAGACGGAACGCCTTGCGGTACCAGCCCAGCCCGGAGGGGAAATAGCCCACCCGTCCGCCTCCGGGAGCATCCTCGCGGGGAGTCCCCTCGATGCTCCAGTCGTGAGGGAGGTCGAGCCTGCGCCAGGAGCGGTCATCGAAGCCGGGCCGCTCGGCGCCCGCCGGATCGCCCAGCGTGAAGCGCCAGCCGGGATCCATGGACAGGCGCTGGCGCTGGGCGGCCGCCGGCCCTCCGGCGAGCATCAGGGCCGCGACTGCGAGTGCGATTCCGGTTGCCGATCGCCTCATGAGCATCTCCCGTTTCCCTCCCGCCGGCTTCAAGTGACCGCTACATTGGCCGGCGGGCAATCCCCCGAGTGGAGGAGCAGCACCGATGCGGAATCGCCTTGCCGCTGTCGCGGCCTGCCTCACCCTGGCGACCGCGTATCCAGCCGTCGCCCAACCCCGGACGGTCACCGACACCGCCTGGGTGTCCCGGAGCGCGATCTACGAAGTATTCGTGCGGGACTTCTCCGCCACCGGGGATCTCCGGGGCCTGACCCGCGGACTGGCCCGGATCCAGGCCACCGGAGCCAATGTGCTCTGGCTGATGCCGATTTACCCGGTAGGAGTGCTGAACCGCAAGGATCCCCTTGGGTCGCCCTATTCGGTCAGTGATTACCGCGCCATCAACCCGGGCTTCGGTACCGCGGCGGACTTCCGCGCGCTGGTGCGGGCGGTGCACGCGCGGGGCATGAAGCTGATTCTCGACTGGGTGCCCAACCACACGTCCTGGGACCATGTGTGGGTGCGGGATCACCCCGACTTCTACGTGCGCAATGAGCGGGGCGAGCTGACCGTCCCGCGCGACGACCAGGGCAAGCTCACCGACTGGACCGACGTGGCGCAGCTCGACTACCGCAACCCCGCGCTTCGGCGGGAGATGATCGCCACGATGCGCTGGTGGCTCACCGAGTACGGCATCGACGGCTTCCGGATGGACGTAGCCGGCTTCGTCCCCGACGAATTCTGGCGCGAGGCGGTGCCGGCGCTCCGGGCCGCGGTCCCCCGGAGGATCCTGCTGCTCGCCGAGTGGGGCGATCTCAAGATGCACCGGTTCGGCTTCGATCTGAGCTACGCCTGGGATTCCTACAGCCGGCTCAAGGCGGTGTGGCGGGGCGCGCCGGCGGACACCCTGGTCCGGAGCGAGCTGGCCGATCTGGCGAACATGCCCCGGGGCGGCATGCGGCTTCGCTTCGCCACCAACCACGACGAGACCGCGTGGGACAAGCCCCCGGTGATCCTCTTCGGGGGCAAGGCGGGCGCCCGGGCGGCGTTCTTGGCCATAGCGCTGCTTCCGGGCCGGCCGCTGCTGTACAACGGGCAGGAGGTCGAGAGCCCCCAGACCCTGCGGCTCTTCTGGCGTGATCCGGTGGTGTGGAACCAGCCCGGCGCCGAGCGGGCCCGCGCCTTCTATCGGCGGGTGGTCGACCTGGCGCGCCGCGATTCGGCGTTCGTCTCGGGGGATTTCCGTCCGGCCGAAACCACTGCCCCTGCCGACGTGATCGCCTATTACCGGGGGGACGCGCTGGTGCTGGTAAATCCCCGGCCCCGCGCCATCCGGGTCGAGGTCAAAGGTTTTTCTCTGAACCGCGCCCGCGACCTGCTGACAAACCGGGTCCTTCGCGGCGATGATGTCACGCTCACTCCCCACGGGGCGATGGTGTTAGTGCGTCGGTAGGCTCGCTTGTCCATGAGAACCACAGATGACACCGATGAACAACGGATTGTCCCGACCCTCAGGCGGAAAGGCGCAACGACGCAAAGGCGCAAAGACAAACCTTGCGCCTGAGCGCCTTTGCGCCTTTGCGCCCTTTGATCTGTGAAATCTGTGGTTAACATGGGCTGACACTCGGAGCTCACCTGCGAACCAGGTCCAGCACGAGACTCGCCCTCGACGCCAGCCCGCCCGGAACCGGCTGGTATCCCTGCACGCTCCCGTCGGCACCCACTTCCAGCACCGCCGCGTCCGGTCCGCCGAGCAGACTCCGGGGCTGGTAGCTGCCCGGCGGCAGCACCCCCGCGGCACCGCTGAGCACCAGGCCGGCGGCAGGTGCGTCGCCCAGGTTGGCCACCACCAGCACCGCGCGATCGCCTTCCCGGCGGAGATACGCGGTCACCGTGGCACTCCCGGTCGAGAGCGGCACCAGGCGCCCCACCGCCAGCGCGTCGTTGGATTTCCGCAGGTGAATCAGGGTCCGGTACAGATTCAGCAGCGACCCGGAGTCGGCGTCCTGCGCCTCGACCGTGGTGGTCTGGGAGTCGGGCTGGGCGTTCTGCCACGGCGTCCCGGTGGTGAATCCGGTGCCGTGTCCGGGTCGCCACTGCATCGGCGTCCGGAGCCGCGGGTCCGGCTTGTCACCGGTCATGCCGATCTCCTCGCCGTAGTAGACGAACGGCAACCCCGGAAGCGTGAGCAGCAGCGTCGCGGCGAGTCTCGCCTTGGCCATGTCCCCCCCCAGCATCGTCATCACCCGGGCGCCGTCGTGATTGCTCAGGAGCGGGGACCAGCGGTGGGGAGGCATGGTGTCCTGGAGCCGGAGGTATCCCCGCAGAATATGTTGTGCCGAGCCATGCCGCACTCCCGACACCAGCGAATCGGCCAGCTCGAAGGCGAAGTACGAGGTGAGCTGGTCGGGATAGTAGGGCAGCACGGTGTCGACCTTTCCCCATGCCTCCCCGACCGTGTAGGCCCCCGGGGCCACGCTGTCGATGTGGGCGGCATACTCCCGCAGATAGGCATGGGTGCCGGCGCACCCGGAGAGGCAGGGCCCCTCCTCGGTCAGATAGGGAATCGCGTCGAGGCGGAAGCCGTCCACCCCCATTTCCCGGAGCCAGAAGGTGGCGACCTTCTTGGCTTCCTCCCGCACCGCGGTCGACTCATAGTTCAAGTCCGGCATCCCGCTCCAGAACACGCCGTAGTAGTACTCGTCGCGCACCGGCGACTTGTGCCAGGCGTCCATCCCCCAGGGGCCCTTACCCTGTGGTGTCGGAGCAAACCGATACCAGGCGCGATAGGGCGACGCGGTGTCCGCCAGCGCGGCCTTGAAGGAGGGGTGCTCGCTCGAGGCATGATTCAGGACCATGTCCACCAGCACCTTGATCCCGCGCCGGTGCGCCTCGGCCACGAGCCGCTTGAAGTCCTCCACAGTACCGTACTCCCGGTCCAGCGCGTAATAGTCGGCGACGTCATAGCCGTGATAGCTGGGCGATTCCGCCACCGGCATGAGCCAGATGCAGGAGGCGCCCAGGTCCCGCTGCGTCGCCGGGTTGCCGTCGTTGACGTAGTCGAGCCGGCTGGTAAGCCCCTTGAAGTCTCCGACCCCGTTGCTGTCGCTGTCGGCAAAGGAGCGCACGAAGATTTCGTAGCATACCGCGCCGCGGGTCCAGTTCTGGGCCGCAGGCCCAGAGGACGGTAAGGTAGACCCCTCGCTGTGCTCGGGGGGGCCCTGGGCGGTAGGGCGGCAGGAAAG
>DATFGC010000488.1:0-3582 GCA_035249765.1 Gemmatimonadales bacterium
CCCGGCATCGGTAGACACCCGGTCCACCACCACGACCGGGTTGCAGTTGTGGCTGGCGCGAGTAGGCCGGGGAACACAAATGCCGTTGCGGCAGGAGAGCACCACGCCCCGTATCCCGCGGAAGATATCCATGACGGTGGGGGGCCGCCGCTCCTGAATCTCCTCCCGGGTTATGTACTGGCCCAGCCCGAGCTTCTTGCGGGCGACAAACTCCGAGGGCAGCCGCATCCCCTCGATCCGGTCTTCCGGCTTCACCGGCTCGGGCGCCGTGGTCACCAGCTCGGGCAGCAGCACCGCGTCCGCCTTGCCCAGCTTCACCTCGAGCTCGATCACTTCCCGGCGGCCCACCGGCACCTGGGTCATGGGGGTCTCGTCGCCCACCCCCCGGACCTGGACCAGATAGGTGCCCGCGGCCAGGCTGTCGAACTCGAAGGCGCCGAACCGGTCGGTGCGCACGCTTCGTCCCGCGCCCACCAGCGCCACCTGTGCCCCGACGACCGGCTCGAGGGTGCTGGTGACCACCACGATGCCCTTGATGACCGAGCGCCGCTCCTGGGCCCCGGCGGGGGAGCCCAGGGCCGCAAGCAGGACGGTGGCAGTTACAAAGACGGACCTGAAACGAACCATGTAACTCTCTCACCGGTCATCGCGAGGCCCCGAAGGGGCCGTGGCGATCTCTGAGATTGCTTCGGGGCTTCGCCCCTCGCAATGACTCCTAGGGAACGATACGGGCGCTGTCCACGAAATACGCCGTTTCCCCGAAGCAGGTACCGGGAAGTCCCCGGTGCTCCTGATAATACAGTACTACGCGCCGGCCCAGCGCGAGGTTCAACTGCCGGGCGGTGGCGTCCTTCCGGACTGTGAAGTTCCACATGGTGGGGGCAACTCCCGGCACCGTGGTCATGGCCAGCTCGCCCTCCCAGGTCTTGCAGATCCATCCCTTCCTGGAAAACTTCTGCAAGTATCCCGCCCGCTGGCCTTCCGAATAGCTCCAGGAGAGGGCGATCGCCAGGTACATGGCGATCAGCACCACTGGAATCAGGAGCACGATCGCCAGCATCAGCTTCCAGCGCTGCCACCAGCGAGGAGGGGAACGGGGAATACCTGGGGAAGGGGGAGCGGGGGCGTCCCCCTCCTCAGGGCGCGGCTCGCCGGCGGTCGGGTCGGTCATCCCGGGAAGCTACGGGAAGGTTCCCTAGCGATCCAGCCTGCCGGTGGTCGAAAAGGCGAATCCCCGGGAGAGCACCACGATGCAGCCGAAGCGCCCGGCGTCGTTCCGGGGGCGGCATGCGAGGTCGAGGCGCGAGCTCTGGATTTCGGTGGCCCGGGTGAGCCCGAACCGGAGGCCGATGCCGAAATCCAACCCGGTCCGCCGCGTCGCGCCGTGGTACCAGGCGCCGCCATAGTCGACAAATCCCGCCAGCCCGATGGCGGTCAGCTTGTAGAAGTCGTTGGTCAGGGTCCAGCGGTACTCGGCGGTGGTGAAGAACGCCCGGTCGCCGGTAAAGGAGTGCTCCTTGAATCCCCGGGGACCGAGGCCGAGACCGAGGTCGAACTCGGCCCCGGGAGCGGGACGCTCCTGCCAGCCCACCGCGCCATGCAGGACCGCCAGGTGTCCCGGGGCGGGGAGCAGGAAGGCCGTGCCGGCCAGGTGGACCGAGCCGGAGTCCAGCCCGGCCGCGGTGTAGCGTCCGCTCGCTGTGGCGCTCAGCTGGACGAACCGGTCGGGCCGGCCGAAGCCGGTGCGCAGGGTGAGGAACGGCACCAGGCCGTCTTCGGAATACCCGAAGGCCCGGGGAGTGACCTGCACCCCGGTCCCCACGGTGGTGCTCACATCCACATCCTCTTCCCGGGCAAATCCCTCGAGGCCCCGGGACACCAGGAACCGGGCCCGTCGCCATTGCATGAACGCCCCCGCCGCCCCGGTCACGGTGTGTCCCAGGGTGTCCACCCGGGAGGCGTCGGCGTAGTCATCCCGGCGGACCTGCCCGTTCACCCCGATACGGAAGTATCCCTCGGGCCCGCCCCGCACCGCCCAGGATCCCGCCGCGCCCCCGAGGGAGTAGCGGCGCTGGAGGGTGATGCCGGGTTCGCGATTGCCTTCGAAGAACCGGAGGATCCGCTCGGTGCGGGCCTCCCCGTAGGTCTCCCAGGCGGCGCGAGTCGCCAGCGAGAAAAACGGTTTGGCCAGCCGTCCGAAGAAGAGATCGCCGTCGCTCAGGTGGGCATACTGGAGGGTGAGGCCGACCCGGCCGGCCAGGAGGCGGGGCTGTCGGAAGCTGGTGGTGAGGGTCTCCCGGTCGGGATCGATGCGATAGCGTACGCTCACCAGGGTCGCGGTCCCCAGGAAGTTCAGCTCTTCGAGCCCGATGGTCGGCACCCAGGTGGAGCCGGCGGTATTGAGATTGGTGATCGGCCGGGTACTCCAGCCGTCGCTGGTGGTCACCCGGACCACCAGGCCGGAGTCGCTCCGGATGGTGTCGATCACCACCTCCCGAAAGACGCCGAGAGAGCGGAGGTTCCGCGCCGTCTCGGCGACCGCGGCGGAGTCGTAGGGCTGGCCGGCCCGGAACAGCAGCTCGCGCCGGATCACCGAGGCGCGGGTAGTGAAATGGAGATCGTTGGCCAGTCGGGGGATGAAGCTGTTCGCTTCCGCGGGAGCGAAGACGTCCTGCCGGCGAAGCTCGATGGCGCGGATCAGCAGGGCGGAATCGGCAACGGGAGCCTGCGCCGAGAGGAGGCCAGGCGGGAGCGCGGCGAAGAAGAGCGCCGACACCAGCCGGCAGTTCACCCGGGGCAGCTTTTGCGCGGGAACGCTAGCCGAGACTCTCGAGGAGCTTCCAGAGCTCGACGGCGCTGAACTCCTGGAACCGGCGCAGCACATCCTGCTCCGACCCCTCCACGAAGATCCAGCCGCTGGACCGGGTGGAGTCATCGGAGACGAAATGGACCTTGCCGCGGGAGGGAAGCTCACCTGGAATGGTTTCGAGAAAGACACGCCAGGAGGTTTCCCCGCGAGCGAGGTCGCCCAAGTGCCGGGCCCAGGGATGGTTGGGCAGCTCGAGTGGCGAGGAGGTCATCGCCTGAATGAGTAAGGCCCGTGCCCACTTTCGTCCACCCCGTTAGGTTTGGGGCCCGATGACTCAGCCCCCTGCCGCTGCCCCGCCGGGAGCGCCCCGGCACTGTACCGCCTGCGGCGCCGCCCTTTCCGGCCGCTTCTGTTCCCGATGCGGGGCCGCGGCCGAAGGACTCATCTGCGCTTCCTGCCGCACCGCGCTCACGCCCGGGGCCCGATTCTGCCACAAGTGTGGCGGTGAAGTGGGGAAAACAGAGGGAACGGGGAAAACCGGGGGAACGGGGATCGGGGGGCGGGAGCGGATGGCGTGGGTGGTCACCGGGATCGCCGTGGTCGCGGCGGTCCTCGCCTTCCTCTGGCGGGGCAATGCCCAGCCCACCGTGCCCGACATGGGCAACGCCGGCAACACCGCCCCGGCGCTTTCGTCCCGGGCGCCCGACATCAGCAACATGTCTCCCCGGGAGCGGTTCGACCGGCTCTGGGACCGGGTGGTGCGGGCCGCGGAG
>DATFGC010000489.1:0-2384 GCA_035249765.1 Gemmatimonadales bacterium
GTGCACGATCCTGGGCTCGTTCGACCGCCGCAATCTCTGGTTCGGGGTGGCGCGGGTTCACAGTGAGCGCGAGCGGCTCGATGCCCTGATCGAAGCACTCCGCTGGCAGCAGGCGCTCGCCATCGTGTACGCTCCGACCCGGAGCCTGGTGGAAGCGCTGACCCGGGTCCTGCGCGAAGCCGGTTTCCAGGCCGCGGCATACCACGCCGGCCTGGGCACCAACGCCCGGCGCGAGGTGCTGGAGCGGTTTCTCACCGACCGGCTCGGAGTGGTGGTTGCCACCTGCGCCTTCGGCATGGGCATCGACAAGCCCAATGTGCGTCTGGTGGTGCACTGGACTCTCCCCCCCACTCCCGAGTCGTACTATCAGGAGGCGGGCCGGGCCGGCCGGGATGGCGGACCGGCGCGTTGCCTGCTCATCTATCGTTCCGGAGACGCCGAGCTTCCCCGCCGCCAGCTCGAGGTGACCTTCCCGCCGGAGCAGCTGGCGGCGCGGGTGTGGCGAGGGGAAATCCCAGCCGCGCGGGTGCCGGCCAATGTGCAGGCGTCCCTCGAGCGCCTGGCCCGCGAGCTCCGTCCGGAGCGGGGTGACCCGGACTGGCGCCCGGTGCGGGTGCGCCGGCAGATGGCGCTCCAGCGCATCGAGGTCATGGACCGCTACGCTCGAAGCACCTCCTGCCGCCGCCGCTCGCTGATCGGATACTTCGGCGAGCACCTGGCCCGCTGTTCAGGCTGCGACGTGTGCTCCCGCACCCCGCCTCGCCCGGTCAGCAATCCCGAGGCAGACCGCCGGCTGGGGCGGCTCCGGCTTGCCCTCGGCCACGTCGCCTTTCCCTGGGGGGGATGCGCCCTCGAGCCGGAAGTGCTCCGCCGGCTCGCGGTCAATCCTCCAGGGACGGCGGAGGAGTTGGCCGCCATCGAAGGAGTGGGCGGAGCGGTGGTGGAACGGTTCGGGGGGACGATTCTCCGGGCGCTTTCGGGCGACGGGTGAATCATCGGGGGACTATATTTCCTCCATGGATGAGACCCTCTATTTCTCCGATCAGCACCGAGAAGTCCGGGAAATGGTGCGCGAGTTTGCCCGCACCGAAGTCGCCCCGGTGGCGCGCGAGCTGGACCGCACCTGCACCTTTCCCTGGGACAACATCAAGAAGATGGGGGAGCTCGGTCTCCTCGGAGTGCCCTGGCCGGAGGCGCTGGGCGGGGCGGGGATGGACCAGGTCTCCTACTACCTCACCATCCACGAGATGGCCAAGGTGGACGCCTCGCACGGGCTTACCATCTCGGCCCATACCAATCTCGGCACCTCGCCCATCGTGGAGTTCGGCACCGACGAGCAGCGGGAGACCTACGTCCCGCTCCTCGCCTCGGGGCGGGTGATGGGAGGCTTCGGGCTCACCGAGCCGGGGGCGGGAAGCGACGCCGGCGGCACCGCGACCACCGCGGTGGACAAGGGCGATCACTTCGTGGTGAACGGCGCCAAGAGCCTGATCACCCACGCGGGAGTCGGGGAAATCTTCTCGATCACCGCGCGGACCGACCCGGGACCCGGGCACCGCGGCATCACCAGCCTGATCATGACCAAGGACACCGTGGACCTGGAGCAGTGCCGGGCCCTCGGCGTCGGTCACACCGACGAGCTGCCCAAGATCGGAGGCTTCAGCGCGGGCAAGAAGGAAGAAAAGATGGGATGGCGGTCCAGCGACACCCGGGCCCTCCATTTCCAGGACGCCATCGTCCCCAAGGAGAACATGCTGGGCGCCAGGGGCGAGGGCTTCGTGCAGTTCCTGAAGACGCTGGACGCGGGCCGGATCGGTATCGCGGCGCTGTCACTGGGGATCGCCGAGGGGGCCTACGACGCGGCCCGGGAGTATGCCGGATCCCGGAAACAGTTCGGCAAGCACATCGGAAGCTTCCAGGCCATTCACTTCATGCTGGCCGACATGGCCACCGAGATCGAAGCCGGTACCCACCTGCTCTACACCGCCGCCCGGCTCAAGCAGGCGGGGAAGCCGTTCAAGAAGGAGGCGGCCATGGCCAAGCTGTACTGCTCCGAGCTGGCCATGCGGACCACCACCAAGGCAGTCCAGATCTTCGGCGGCTATGGCTATACGGCCGAGTATCCGGTTGAGCGGATGATGCGGGACGCCAAGGTGTGCGAAATCGGAGAGGGGACGAGCGAAATTCAGCGCATTGTGATTGCGCGGCAGATCCTGGGCGCGGTGGTCGACGGATAGGGAGCCAGGGCGCCGGGGAGTCAGGGAACCAGAAAAAAAGCTGGCTCCCTGGCTCCCCGGCTCCCTGACTCCCTAGCATAACTCCCTGCCATTCTTTAAGTTCCTCGCATGCGGCCACTACGCTCGTCGATCCGCGTGGTCAGTGCG
>DATFGC010000490.1:0-4240 GCA_035249765.1 Gemmatimonadales bacterium
CGCAATGAGAACCGCATCCACGTCGTCGCGCTCGAGCAGCGACCGGTAGTCGGCCGTGGCCAGCTCGGCGCCGACTTCCCGAGCGGCCACCGACGCACTGAGTCCCGACCGGGTGGCGACCCCCACGACCGAGAAGCGCTCCGGCATCCGGCGCAGCACGGGAAAGTGCACCGCACGCGCAAAGGAGCCGGCGCCGATTACGCCCAGGCGAATGGCGCCCGCCCGGGCGCCCAGGCGCGGGGCGGCCCGGGGAGCAGGCACCCTGGCGGCCGGAGGGGACTCGGCCGGATATCCCAACTCCACCGCCAGCGCCGACGGCTCGTTTTCGAGGAGCTCGAATGCCTTGCCGGCTTCTTCCATGGGCAGCTGATGGCTCACCAGGGGCCGCCAGCGGACCCGCCCGTCCCGAAGCATGCCGAGGTAGGCCTGCATGTTCCGGTTCTCGGTCCAGCGCACGAAGGCGGCGGGGTAATCTTCCCCTCCCTCCTCGTAGCGAGGGTCATAGCGACCCGGCCCGGTCGAACAGGCAATCCGCAGCTCGATTTCTTTCTCGTAGAACGGCGAGCGGGTGAGCGAGAGCCCCACATCGCCCACGATGACCACGACCCCGCGCTTCCGGGTAACCCGTATCGCCTCCCGCAATGGCTCATCGCTCCGGGTCGCCGCGGCAATCAGGCAGGCGTCCAGTCCGAGCCCACCGGTCAGGTCGGCCGCGAGCGCCGGCAGGTCCTCGGGGGGGCAGGCGCGCTCGGCACCAAGCTCGAGGGCGAGCTGCCGGCGGGCCGGCTGCGGATCCACCGCGATCACTGTGGCACCCGCGGCGCGGGCAAGCTGCACTTCGAGCAGGCCGATCAGCCCGAGCCCCACGACTCCCACGACGTGGCCGAGCTCGAGATGGGCCTGGCGGACGCCCTGAAGCGCGATGGCGCCCACCGTGGCGGAGGCGGCATCCCCCGGGCTCACGCCGTCGGGGACCGGGCAGCAGAGATTGCGGGGTACCGCGACCAGTTGGGCGTGATTGGCGTACCTGGCGCCGGCACAGCTGACCAGCTGCCCGAGCCGAAGGTCGCTGACCCGGGCGCCGACCGCCTCAACGAACCCGGCGCAGGAATACCCGGTAGCAATAGGCTCGTGGAGGCGATTGAGAACCCGGTCCGCCGTGACCCGGAGGCCGTCCTTTTCCACCGAGCGGAGCACCTGGGTGACCAGCTCCGGCTTGCGCCGGGCCTTGTCGAGGAGGGACTCCCCGGTGCTCTGGAGATTGGCCCGCTCGGTCCCCGCGCTGATGACCGAGGCCGAAACCCGTACCAGGACCCCTCCGGAGGGCACGGCGGGGGCCGGAACCTCGATCACCTCGGCCTTGCCCCCCTGGAGCACGACCTGCTTCACTCGGCCTCCGGGAAGTGGGGGTGGTGGACTCTTCGGAAGGTGATGGGGCGATTAGCTTTGGGCAAGGATCAGGCCATCTCCGGCCCGCTATCGGCCAGAAAGTTGCAAGAGCGAGCACCATGTCCCCCCCCTTGCCAACCACCGCCCAGGCCCCCGCTGGAAGCCATGGGGACGAGGTTGCCCGGGGGGAGCGATTTGCCTTTGGCGAGAATTGGGCCCGTTTTCTCCGCCTGCTGGATGACGACCGGATCGCCAGCGCTCAGGCCTCCCTGGCGGCAATGCTGGGCCAGGACGATCTGGCCGGGGTGAGCGTCCTGGACATCGGGAGCGGGAGCGGCCTCTCCAGCCTGGTGGCCCGCCGGATGGGCGCCCGGGTCACCTCGTTCGATTTTGACCCCTCCTCGGTCGGCTGCACGGCGGAGCTCAGGCGGCGGTATTTCCCCGATGATGCCCAGTGGAGCGTGCGGCAGGGATCGGCCCTCGATCCCGCCTTCATGGCCTCCCTCGGGCAGTTCGATCTGGTGTATTCGTGGGGGGTCCTGCACCACACCGGCGACATGTGGACCGCCCTCGACCTGGCTGGACGGGCGGTGGGAGAGCGGGGCCGGCTGTTCGTCGCCATCTACAATGACCAGGGCGCCTGGTCACGCCGGTGGGCCCGGATCAAGCGGTTCTACTGCTCCGGCGCGGCGGGCAAGGCGCTGGTGGCGGGCACAATGATTCCGTACTGGGTGCTGCGCCAGTTCGCTGCGGACGTCGTATGGCGCCGCAACCCTCTGGCGTACTATCGGGAGTACCGCAAGCAGCGCGGCATGTCGGTGTGGCACGACTGGCATGATTGGCTGGGCGGGTTCCCCTTCGAGGTGGCAAAGCCCGAGCGGATTCTGGATTTCTACCGCGAGCGGGGCTTCACCCTCACCCGGCTCAGCACCTGCGGCGGGTCGGTGGGATGCAACGAATTCGTGTTCGTCCGCCATGAGACACGATGAAGGGCATCAGGGTGGCATTCTGTATCGACAACATGAACGTGGGCGGAACCGAGCTGAATGCCTTCCGGACCGCCCGCCGGCTTATCGCAGCGGGAGTCGACTTGCGGGTGATCAGCCTGAGTACCGAAGGCCCCCTGCTGCAGCGGTACGCCGAGCTCGGGATTCCCGTGGATCTGCTGCCCCTGGGCAGGCTGTACGGCCGGGGCGCGCTGGCCGCCGGCCGCCGGCTGGCGGGGATCATTCGCGAGCGATCGGTGCAGGTGGTGCACGCCCATGACTTCTACAGCAACATCTTCGCGGCGCCCTGGACCCGGATGGCGGGCGCCCGGTTCATCGCCAGCCGCCGCTGGTGGGAGGGGCCCGACCGACGGGCCCAGCGGTGGGCCAATCGCGCGTCCTACACCCTTGCCCACCGGGTGCTGGCCAACTCCGAGTCGGTGGCGGAGCTCCTGGTCCGGGGTGAACGGGTCCGCCGGTCCAGGGTGGTGGTGGTACCCAATTTCCTGGATGACGAAGCGTTCGATCCGCCACCGGCCGGGTGGGTGGAAGGGTTCGCCCGCGAGCTGGATTTGCCCGCGGACCGGGCGGTCGTCGGAGTGGTCGCCTCGCTCAGCCCCATCAAGGATCATGGGACGCTGCTGCGGGCGGTGGCGACGCTGGCGACCGAATGGCCCCGGCTCCACCTCGTGCTGGTCGGGGGAGATGGCGGGAGCCGGGCCGAGCTCGAACGGCTCGCCCGCGATCTCGGCATCGCCGACCGGGTACGCTTCGCGGGTCTCAGGCCCAACCAGCCGTCGGCCCACCATTTGTTCGACATTTCGGTGCTCACCTCGGTGAGCGAGGGAATGCCCAACAGCGTCCTCGAAGCCATGGCGGCGGGCCGTCCGGTGGTGGCGACCCGGGTGGGCGCCATCCCCGACGCGGTGATCGACGGAGCGACCGGGTTTCTCTTCCCGGCGGGCGACAGCGCCGAGCTTGGCGATCGTCTGTCGCGACTGCTCGGTGATCCGAGGTTGATGCGACGTTTCGGCCAGGCCGGCGAGCAGCGAGCCCGCGCCAACCATTCGGCCGGGGCGGCCATCGGTCGTCTGATGGAGACCTATCAGGCGCTCATTTCCCCCTCACGCCCCCGCGAGGCTGCGTGAGCAACCTCCTCGGTTCCGCGGTCTTCCGGCTCTCGCACCGGGTCCGCTCCTCAGGGACCCTGGAGGTACTCGCGCGGATCCGGTCCGAGCCCTTCGTGCCGCCGGAGATCGCGCGGAAGCGGCAGTGGGAGCGGGTGCTGGATCTGGTGCGCCACTGCGAAGACCGGGTGCCTTACTACCGGCGGCGGTTCAGAGAGGCGGGGATCACCAGCAAGGACCTGCGCGGGTTCGAGGACTACGCCCGTCTGCCGGTATTGACCAAGGCGGAGATCGCGGCGCACCTGGACGAGATGATCGCGGAGGGCGCCTCTCGCGAGTCGCTGCTGGAGCACAACAGCGGTGGTTCGACCGGTATTCCGATCCGCTTCTATCGGGACGCAGCGACCGTCGCCGGCTCCGAAGCCGGGACCTATCGCAACCTGCTCCAGTGCGGCTGGGCGCCCGGCGAGATGATCGGATTCTTCTGGGGATGGAACGCGGCCCTGGCGTCGATGAGCCGGGCCGAGTTCCTGGCGCGGCAGCTGGCCCGCCGAATGTACCAGTTCGACCCGTTTCAGTCCGGCGATGCGGACATGAAACGGTGGTGGCGGACCTGGACCCGGGTTCGGCCCCGGGTCGCGCTCGGCTATGCATCCACCATCGCACGGTTCGCCCGGTTCCTGGACCGGCAGGGCATTACCCCACCGCCGCTGCGGGGCGTGTCCACCACCGCGGAGA
>DATFGC010000491.1:0-3992 GCA_035249765.1 Gemmatimonadales bacterium
ATAACGGGAACGGGACCTACACAGCGACGCTGACGTCTTCGACCACCGCCGGCACGGCGACGATCACGGGCACACTGAACGGCGCGGCGATCACCGATAACGCCACTGTCACTTTCACTGTGGGCGCGGCTTCTCCAGCCACGTCGACCATCACCGCCGCCCCGACCTCGATCGTAGCGGACGGGAGCAGCACATCGACCATCACGGTCCAGCTCAAGGACGCCGGCGGGAATGACCTGACCAGCGGAGGTGCGTCGGTAGTCCTGGCCACGACGGCCGGAAGCCTGTCGGCGGTCACCGATAACGGGAACGGGACCTACACCGCGACGCTGACGTCTTCGGCCACTCCTGGCACCGCGACGATCACGGGCACGCTGAACGGGTCGGCCATGACCAACAGCGCCACCGTCAGCTTCACTGCCGCTCCGCCCGCCCCTGCCACGCAACTCGGCATCTCGCAGCAGCCGGTGGGAGGCGCGAGCGGCTCGGCTCTAGCCACCCAACCAATCATCGTAATCCAGGACGCCCAGGGTGGCACGATCACCACGGATAACACCACCCAGGTGTCTGTTGCTATCTCGTCCGGTGCCGGCGGAACCCTGGGCGGAACCCAGACCGTCCAGGCGGCCGGCGGCGTCGCGACCTTCACCGACCTGACCCTCACCGGCACAGTGGGAGTGAACTACGTGCTGCAGTTCACCTCGTCCCCCGTTCTCTCCCCAGCCAGCTCCGGCAACGTGACCCTGACGGCGGGCTCGGCGGCCAATCTCACCATCACGACCGAACCGGGTGCCACCGCGGCGAGCGGCGCAACCCTGAGCGCGTCGGTGGTTCAGCTCCGGGATGGCAATGGGAACGCCGTGCCAACGCAGGGGACTTCAGTCAACGTGGCCCTCAACCCCGGAGGCAGCAGCAGCGGCACGCTCACCGGGACTCTGACCGTGCCGACCGACTCCTCCGGCGCAGCCACTTTTTCAGACCTGGTGATCACGGGGCCGGGCATGTACAAGCTCCGGTTCACCTCCGGAACCCTGAATCACGCCATTTCGATAAACATCAGTATCACCTGATCGGGACCTCGGCACTGGGCGCTCCTGGTGAGGGATCCGGGCAACAACCCGGCGAGCGGGGTCATCATACCGGCCCCGATTGCGCCCTCTCCGGCAGCGGCAACCCGGCCGGAACCGTCACCTCGGCAGCGGACGGTCCGGCATCCAACTTGATCAGGCTCCTCCCATCACGATGAGACCTGACCCCTCGGGGCAGGGTGCAAAAACCGGCAGCGTGTCCCGAGCCCCCGGCCGGGCGTCTCCACTCGCAGCCACGGCACGACCGGAAGGTCCTGGCTCTCGCAATGAAATCTCGCTGGACGTTGGCGGGGCTCGCGGCACTCGTCGTGCTCACCTCCTGCGGCAAGGGAGGCGAGGGCATCGCCGACGTGCTGCTGGTCGCCTCAGTGGAAGTCTCGCCGGCCAGCGGATCTCTGGTCCTGGGCGGCACCGCTCAGCTCACCGCGACCCCCAAGACCGCGAGTGGGCTGGTCGTTCCCGGACGGGCGGTGGCCTGGACCTCCAGCAATCCTGCTCTAGTATCGGTCGCCCCAACCGGAGTGATCACCGCCAACTCCCTGGGCGGGCCGGTGCGGATCACTGCCACCGTGGACGGGGTGAGCGGCGAGGCGCTCATCATCGTCCAGCCCTTCCCCATCGCCCGGATCGAGATCACCCCTCCACAGGCCGCGGTCCTGGTCGGCAGCTCGACCGAGCTGGTCGCCACAGCCTACGACGCCCAGGGGCAGCCACTCCAGGACCGGATTCCGGTCTGGACCTCGAGCGCTCCCTCGATCGCAGCGGTGACCAGCACCGGCATCGTGCTGGGCATGGCCGAGGGGGGGCCGGTGACTATCACCGCCACGGCGGAGGGCAAGTCGGGGACCGCACTCATCACCGTGGCGCCCCGGCCGGCCACCCGGCTGGGTTTCGTGCAGCAGCCGGGAAACGCTACCGCCGGACAGCCCCTGGCCCCCGCAGTCCAGGTGGCAATTCAGAATGATCTGGGCGGCACCGTCGCGAATGGGACCCAGACGGTAACCATTGCGCTGGGCTCCAATCCCGGAAGCGCCACGCTCAGCGGAACCACCACCATCCAGGCGATCAACGGGATTGCCACCTTCTCGAACCTTGCGCTCGACAAGGCGGGGGCGGGCTACACTCTTACCGCCACCGCCACCGATCTCGCCCCGGCCACCAGCACCAGCTTTAACACCGGGGCCGGCCCCCCCAGCCAGCTGACCCTTACGACCGCGCCTCCAGCCTCGGCCACCAGTGGCCAGCCGCTGGCACCTCAGCCGGCGGTCCAGCTCAGGGACGCCTTCGGCAATGCCGTGGGTCAGGCAGGAGTCGCCGTCACGGCAGGAATAGCCTCAGGCAGCGCCACCCTGGGAGGAAGCACCACCGCGACGACCAACGCGGCCGGCCTCGCGACCTTCGCCACTCTCTCGCTCACCGGAACGGCGAGCGCCGTAACTCTCGCCTTCAGTGCGGCGGGGGTCACCCCGGCGAATTCCGGTCCCATCTCGCTCGCGCCGCCGCCTCCCTCGGCCCTGGTCATCGTGACCCAGCCGTCGGCGACGGCGCCGAGCGGCGTTCCGTTCCCGGTGCAGCCGGCGGTGAAGCTGCGGGATGCCAGCGGGAACGACGTGCAGACCGCCGGGGTGGCGATCTCGGCGTCGCTGGCATCCGGACCGGCGGGAGGCATCCTGAACGGCGGAACCGTGGTCCAGACCACCGGCACCGGCACCGCAACCTTCGCGAACCTGGCGATCACCGGCCCGGTGGGGAGCTACACCATTCAGTTCGCTGCTTCCGGCCTCGCCTCGACCACCTCGGCCGCGATCGCGGTCACGGCAGCGCCCCCCGCCGCGCTCAGCGTCACCACCCAGCCGGGGACACCCGCCGTCAACGGATCGCAGCTTTCGCCTCAGCCGGCAGTTCAGCTGCGGGATGCGGCCGGCAACCCGGTGGCAAAAGGCGGCGTCCCGGTTACCGTGACCATCGCGAGCGGGGGCGGGACGCTGGGAGGGACCACCACAGTAAACACCAACGCATCCGGGCTGGCGAGTTTCTCCGACCTTTCGATCACGGGGCTGGTCGGCAACCGGACGCTCGGGTTCTCGTCGCCGGGCCTCTCCGGCGCCACCTCGGCGCCAATTGCCCTCACCGCGGGAACAGCCACCAGGCTCGGCATCGTAGCCCAGCCCGCAGCCCTGGAGCTCTCCGGAATTCCGATCCGCCAGCCGGTCCTTCAGATCGAGGACGCCAGCGGAAACCCGGTCCCCATGGCGGGTGTCCTGGTCACCGCCACCATCGATGCCGGACCGGGAACTCTGAGCGGCAACGTTGCCGTGAGCACCAATAGCGCGGGCACGGCCACCTTCTCCAATCTCGTCATCACCGGAACCGGAGCATATACCCTGAAGTTCAGTGCCACCGGCTTTCCCGACGTCATGTCTGTTCTCTTCTTTGTGCTCTGACCGTGTTCCCTTCCCCCCTTCCGGCCGTCTCCTTTTGCGCTAGCGCAAGTCAGGGTAGGACCTGGGTATCGAGTATTAAGAAATCACCTGATATCTCAGCTTGTAACACGCTGGGATTGTATAACTTGGATCGACTGAGGAGCACTGCCCGCTCATGAAATATTGTTCGAGATGGGCGGGCCTCGCAGCGCTGATCGCGCTGTGGTCCTGCGGCAAGAGCGAGGGTGTCGCCGACGTCTTGCTGGTGGCGTCGGTGGAGGTCGCGCCCAGCAGCGGCAACCTGGTGCTGGGGGGTACCGCCCAGCTCACCGCCACCGCCAAGACCGCGAGCGGGCTGGTCGTCCCGGGGCGAGCAGTGGCCTGGTCCTCCAGCAATGCGGCGGCTGTTTCGGTTGCACAGGACGGGACGATCACCGCGCACGCGCTCGGCGGGCCGGTGCGGATTACCGCCACGGTGGAC